>JBDSRT010000023.1:0-25230 GCA_039929165.1 Ginsengibacter sp. | reverse complement strand
GCATTCCAACCCTTTTAAGGCACATACGGTTGCTGTTGCTACACCATGCTGACCTGCACCTGTCTCCGCAATAATTCGCTTCTTGCCAAGCCGCTCTGCCAATAATATTTGCCCGATTGTGTTGTTGATTTTATGAGCGCCGGTATGGCAAAGGTCTTCACGCTTTAAGTAAATATTGGCACCATATTTTTCACTCAATCGTGCTGCATAAAACAAAGGCGTTGGTCTGCCTACATAATCTTTCAGCAAGGCTTCAAATTGTTTCTTAAAGCTTTTGCTGTTGATGAATTTTAAATATTGCTCCTGCAGCTGTAACACATTCGGGTAAAGCATTTCAGGCACAAAGGCCCCGCCGAAATCGCCATAATAACCGTGTTTATCAATCTTGATTTTCATTAGATAATTTTAGTTGTCATCTCCTGGTGAAGCAGGTGTTGGAAGCATGAGCTGCATAAATTTAAGATCAAGCCATCTGCCGAACTTATAACCAACCTGTTTAAAATGCGCCACTTCTGTAAAGCCAAAGTTTCTATGAAAGCGAATGCTGCCTTCATTCGCTGCATCTATGCCGGCTATAATTGTATGAATATCCATTGCGATTGCTGCATCTATCAACGGCTGCATGAGCAACTTTCCAATGCCTTGCCCACGACTGTTTTCAGCAACATAAATTGAATTTTCAAGTGTGTATTTGTAGGCAGGCCAGTTTCTAAATGGGCCAAGCGAACTAAAGCCTACAACACGTCGTTCATGCTCTGCAACAAATACCGGAAGCTGAGCTTTTACCTTTTCTTCGAACCATTGCTTACGCATATCAGGCGTTTGCGGTTTGTACTGATACACAGAAGTGGTATGTATAATAATATGATTATAAATCTCCAGTATTGCTTCAAGATCATTATATGTTGCATGCCTGATGAGCATTACTTTTTTATTAAAGATTTAAACGTCCGAACCTTGCCCATATCTTTTATCCCAGGTTCTGTTTCCATGCGACTGTTAACATCAACACAATAAAAAAAGAGTGCGAAAAAGAGTTGACTTTATCAGCGTCATCCACACCAATGCCGCCACTTAAAAAAAATTGCTTGTTGATCTTATTGTCTTGTAATCTCTCCCATTCAAATTTTTCACCTGTGCCGCCATAAGCACCTTTCCTGTTTGTATCAAAAAGATAATAATCACAATATTCTTCGTATGGTTGTAACATCCAGTCGATATTTTGCTCGTTTCCTTTATTTATCCTGAACACTTTGATCACCTGCACAATTTGGCTGAGATGCCTGCAGGTAGCCGGTGTTTCATCACCATGCAACTGGATCAGATCTAGCCCATACAATTCAATTTGTGTTTTGATCTGCTCTTCACTGGCATTTACAAACACGCCAACTTTTTTTAATGACAGGCTCAATACCTGGACATCTTTGCTCATTAATGTATTTAGTGCATATCGTTCCGATCGTTCAAAAAAGATTATGCCTGCATAATCTACGCCGATCTCATCTAGTTCTTTTAGTTGTTCTAACTGTGTAATTCCGCAAACTTTTAATTTCATTTTTGTTGCTTTAACAGGTAACAGAAATTTTTAAAAGCAAGCGCAGGATCGTTTTCTTTCATAAACATTTCACCTATTAAAAAGCCATTGTAACCGTTTTGTTTTAACAGTGCGATGGTTTCTATATTATGAATTCCGCTTTCAGATATTTTTAATTTATCTGAAGGAATAAATGTTGCCAGTTCAAGCGAACGCTGAATGTTTACTGTAAACGTTTTCAGATCGCGGTTGTTCACGCCCACCACATCCACATCATTACAAATGTGATCAAGATCTTTTTTTTCAGTGATCTCAAGCAACACTTCCATACCAAGGTCAGAAGCAACATCTGCCAGATGTTTCACCTCTTTCCGGCTTAGACAGGCTGCAATCAATAAAATAATGTCTGCACCATAAGCTTTCGCTTCATACAACTGGTAATCATCTATAATAAAGTCCTTTCTTAACAATGGCACTTCATTAATTGTTGCCTCAAGCAGATCATTTATGCTGCCGCCAAAAAATTGATGATCGGTTAATACTGATATTGCAGATGCACCATAGGCTTTATACGCTGATGTCACTCCTTCAACCGTAGCCGTGTTATTAATAATGCCTTTGGAAGGCGATTGTCTTTTGAACTCAGCCACGATACCTGTCAACGCCGGATCTTTTAGAAAACTTTTGAAGGATAACGTTTCATTTTTGAAGCACGGACCATTTTTCAATTCAGCAATGGACGTTTTCTGCTTCCTGTTTTCAACCTCAACTTTTTTATGATCTATTATGGTATCTAAAATGTTCATCAGGATTATTAATTAAGACTAACCAGTTTTTGTAAGGCCTGCATGGCTTTCCCGGATTCCAAACTCTCTACAGCCGCGGCATAACAAGATTCATAATCACTATACTTTCCTGTACAATTTAAAGCCATTGCTGCATTGGCTAACACCACAGCATTCTGTGACCAGGTGCCATCTGCTTTCAAGATTGTAGTAAAAATTTTAGCTGCTTCCTCAACAGAATTACCGCCATAAATATCATCAGCTATTACGCTTCTTTTACCAACCTGCTCTGGTGTAAGAATATTTTCACCTTTTGGTGTGATCACTTTTACATCGTCAGTAAGACTAATTTCATCATAACCATCCAGGCTATGAATAATAGTAAATTTTGCGCCAGCCTGTTGTAGCATATAATTATAAATACGGGCCATTTCAAGATTGTAGACGCCAATTAACTGTGCATAAGGCATTGCGGGATTTACCAGCGGGCCAAGCATGTTAAAAAAAGTTCTTATGCCAAAATTTTTCCTGATCGGCGCAACAACTTTTAAAGCCGGATGGAATAAAGGCGCATGTAAAAAACAAATATTACTGGCTTCAATTTGCTTGCTCAGCGTAGCCTGGTCGTTTGAAAATTGATACCCTAACTGTTGCATCACATTACTTGACCCACTGATGGATGAAGCGCCGTAGTTACCATGTTTGGCAACCTTATGACCTGTACCAGCTACAATAAAACAACTTAAGGTAGATATGTTGAACGTGTTCTTACCATCGCCGCCGGTGCCAACAATATCCAATACATCATAACCGCTAAAATCAATCTTTACACAGAGTTCAAGAAGCGCATCCCGAAACCCCTGTAACTCAGCTATGGTGATGCTTCGCATTAAATACACGGTTGTAAAAGAAGCAATCTCTGTCTCATTATATAAGCCATTGGAGATATTAATTAGAACTTCCTTCGCCGTTTCCCGGTCAAGCGTTTTATGTTCAAATAAATATTGAAGAATCTTTTTCATCTCAAGCTTTTAACCAGTTACGCATGATTGTTTCGCCGTCAGGCGTCAAGACACTTTCAGGGTGAAACTGTACGCCCTGCACATCATAGTTATTATGCTGAAGAGCCATGATATATCCATTACTATCACGGGCGGTGACAGTCAGTTCTTTTGGAAAATCATTATCGCTGATTATCCAGGAATGATAACGGCCAACCTCAATTTGTTCAGGCAATCCTGAAAACAAATGCTTAGAATCGGTTTTATCATCTACAACAATTGGTGTAGCAACACCATGAAAAACTGTGTCAAGATTTATTAATGTTCCGCCAAATGCTTCGCCTATAGCCTGGTGACCAAGACATACACCAAGTATAGGTTTGGTTGATGCATACGCTTTAATCAGCGGTAATAATAAACCTGCTTCCGATGGAATACCTGGTCCGGGAGATAAGATGATCCTATCATATTTCTTTACGTCATCTAAATCAATTTCATCATTGCGAAACACTTCCACTTTTGCATGAATAATCTTTTCCACCAGGTGAACAAGATTATAAGTGAACGAATCGTAATTATCGAATATCAAAATTTTCATCGTTATAGATTTTCTGCCAGCGTAACAGCAATTTTTAAGGCGTTCAACTTATTGTTTACTTCCTGCAGTTCGCTTTCAGGATCTGAAACGGCCACAATACCTGCGCCAGCCCTGTATTTCAGCGTATTCTGTATACTTAAAAATGTTCGTATCATAATTGCATGATTACAGCTGCCGTCAAAACCTATGGTACCAATGCAGCCACCATAATAACTCCTTGCTGATTTTTCAAAGTCATCAATTAATTGCATGGCCCTAAACTTAGGCGCACCACTTAATGTACCAGCGGGGAAAGTAGCGCCCAACAAATTAAATGGGTTTGAACCTGGCCTTACCTTACCGGTTACTTCACTCACCAGGTGAATGACATGAGAATAGAACTGGATCTTTGCAAACTGGCTTACTGTTACATCATCACAAACACGGCTCAGGTCATTACGGGCAAGATCAACCAGCATCACATGTTCAGCATTTTCTTTCGTATCTACTTTCAATCTATCCGCAGCCAGGTTATCAATCTCATCGTCTCCTGTTCTTTTAAAGGTGCCGGCGATGGGATGTACCACAGCTTTTTTATTATCAATAATGATCTGGCTTTCCGGACTGCTGCCGAACAATTTATAGTCACCAAAATCAAAGTAAAACAGGTAAGGGCTTGGGTTTACACTTCGCAAGGCCCGGTACACTTTAAACTCATCCCCCGAAAATTCTTGTTGAAATTTGCGGCTTAATACGATCTGGAAAACATCTCCCCTATGGCAACTGGCAATACCTTTTTTAACCATATCCCTATACTGCTCATCGGTTAAAGAAGAAGATTCGCTGCCCGAAGAATTGAAAGGATAATCCGGAACGTCTTTACTTTTTATCAGGCTCTCAATAGCATCAACATTACTCTTAAGACCGTCGACAATATTCTCACAAATGAACAGCTCGTCTTTAAAATGATTAATAATAATTACATACTGGAACAACCGGTATCGCATCAGAGGTATTTCCGGTTTTAAATTAGAGTCGTCGCCGTGAAATTTTATAGTTTCAAAGAATTGTATGGCATCATAAGTACTGTAACCAAATACCCCCTGGGCAATGTTGATTGGCTTTGACACAGAATCGGACATTTGAAATCTTTGCATAAACTGCCATAAGGCGTTTGATATAGATTCGCTGCCCTGTTTAACTTTTTGCGGTTCCTGCAAAGGCAATTTATACTCCAGTTCATTAGTGCTGCTGATCTCAATACCTGCTATAGGGTTGATGGCGATAACCGAATAACTGTTTTCTCCTGCATGAAAATCTGTACTTTCAAGCAAAACAGTGTCCCTGTACTTGTCCCGCAGGCGCAGGTAAATACCTACAGGCGTGTACACATCAGCGAGTAGCTTTTTATATGTGGTTTTTACGTTGATCTTTTTCATAAAATAAAAACCCCGGCGTAATGTGCCGGGGCTTGTTTATTTAAAATACAATACACATAGCGGCACAATCACGAGATTGTTTGCCACCAGCTGTTGTAAGTATTAATGTTTTGCATTGATTGTGCAAATATGTGAGGAAATTTTTACTGCACAAAAAAAAATAAAAAACTTAAAAATATTTTGGCAGGCGGCGCCAAGCAACCTTTGGCATCTTATTCGATATCTGGAAAGAAACTTTACAGCTTGAAGTGTATCTCAACAATTCTGTTTTCATTATTTCTTGTCATGGCCAGGGCGCAAAAGATTGATAATCTTTATGTGAACCTATATACCGATAGCCTTAAAAAAGGCACATATAATTACATTAACGTAGATGGAAAGTTGGCTGATGGTCATTTCACGCCGCTCGACAGCACTGAAGTTATATTTTGGGCCAGCGACGGAATATTTTTTGGCAACAGCCTTTTTATAGACCGTGATTTTAAAAAGCCTCACGTGCTGATAAAAGTTTGTCTACGCAAAAATCCTAAAGTGAACAAAGAGTTTACCATGTTCATCAAAACTAAAGAAGACAATGAAAAGCTTAAAACGGATGAAGAAATCTTAAATGATCTGAAAAATTCATCTAAGAAGAAAAAGAAAGAAAAGAATATTGTTTAGAATACTAGTTACTTTTTAGCATCTTCCAAAAACTTCGCAAGACCGCTATCAGTTAAAGGATGTTTTAATAAAGCAAGGATTGGCTCTAAAGGACAGGTTACTACGTCAGCGCCAGCTTCAGCACATTTAATAATATGATTTGGGCTCCTGATAGATGCCGCTAAAATTTCTGTTTCGTATCCCTGAACCTGGAAAATATTTACCAGTTGGTGAATCAACTCCATACCATCCCAACCTATATCATCAAGACGGCCTATAAATGGTGAAACGTATGATGCACCTGCTTTTGCCGCAAGTATAGCCTGGCCGGCATTGAATATCAATGTACAGTTTGTTCTAATTCCATTATCCTTAAACCAGCGAATAGCTTTAATACCATCTTTGATCATTGGCACTTTAACAACAATATTTTTATGCAAAGCTGCAAGCACTTTACCTTCCTCAATAATCTCTTTTAAATCTATTGAAATAACTTCTGCACTTATATCGCCATTTACAACATTACATATGTCTACATAATGTTTATGAATTGCGTCTAACCCTTTGATACCTTCTTTAGCCATTAAAGATGGGTTAGTTGTTACACCATCTAAAATTCCAAGCTCATTTGCTTCTTTAATCTGATCAAGGTTAGCTGTATCAATAAAAAATTTCATATTGTAATGATTTTCCGGTTTTAAATTTTGCTGAAAGTGCAAAGTTACCTCGATGTAAGTAACGACAGGTCAAAAAAAATGGCAAGTTACTTACATCGCACCGCTCAACCGTTTACCCTTGCTACCTTCCGATCCTGGGGGAGTTCAACAGGAGCTGGTCGTATAAGACTTGCCGCCGCAAATATAGGTATTTTCGTTTTGTTTGAACATCCTATGCAGATGCTTTTTAATATGTGAGTTTGTAAATCTACTTTTGCAGGCTAACGAAGCGCATATGAATTTTGAATTAAGTGAAGAGCAGCAAATGATACGGGATGCGGCCCGTGACTTTGCTATAAATGAATGTTTGCCCGGGGTTATAGAAAGAGACGAGGCTCAAAAATTTCCGTTAGAGCAGGTTCTAAAATTGGCTGATCTTGGTTTTATGGGCATGATGGTTCCGGCCGAATTTGGTGGCGCCGGCTTAGACACGGTTAGTTATGTACTGGCTATGGAAGAAATTAGTAAAGTAGATGCAAGCACCAGTGTTTGTATGAGTGTTAATAACAGTCTTGTATGTTGGGGGCTGGAAAAATTTGGTACCCTGGATCAAAAAGAAAAATATTTAACGCCGCTTGCCCAAGGCAAAAAAGATGGACAATTATACATCGGAGCCTTCCTACTAAGCGAGCCGGAAGCTGGTAGCGACGCTACTTCGCAACAAACTACTGCTGAAGAGAAAGGAGATCATTACGTTCTCAATGGCACAAAAAACTGGATAACAAACGGCGGCAATGCATCGGTGTATCTTGTCATAGCACAAACAGATGTTTCTAAAAAAACTAAAGGCATTAATGTTTTTATTGTAGAAAAGAACTGGCCTGGTGTTTCTGTTGGCGCCAAAGAAAATAAACTGGGCATAAGAGGCAGTGATACACACAGCGTTTTGTTTAATGATGTAATAGTGCCAAAAGAAAACCGGATTGGTGAAGACGGCTTTGGTTTTGCGTTCGCTATGAAAACGCTAAATGGCGGCCGCATAGGTATTGCCTCACAGGCGCTTGGCCTTGCCTCCGGCGCTTATGAAAGGTCAAGAGATTACGCGAAGCAGCGTAAGGCATTTGGTAAAGAAATCATGCATCACCAGATTATCCAGTTTAAACTTGCCGATATGGCCACAAGAATAGAAGCTGCAAGATTAATGTGTATGCAGGCAGCTTGCGACAAAGATGCCGGCAGAGATTATACGCAAAGCGCCGCGATGGCAAAAGTGTACGCCAGCGAAACAGCTATGTGGACAACAACAGAAGCTGTGCAAATACACGGTGGCTATGGCTTTGTAAAAGAATACCATGTTGAACGCATGATGCGGGACGCTAAGATCACGCAGATTTATGAAGGCACCAGCGAAATTCAACGTCTGGTTATTAGTCGTGGCATTTTAAAATAACCGGAGTTTAATAATCAACCTATGCCTGTTAATTTAGACAGTTATCACAACATCAAAGCCGAACTAAAAGAGAATACTAAATTTGTAGCAGTATCTAAAACGCAATTTCCGGATGATATTTTAAAGCTGTATGAAGCCGGTCAACGGGATTTTGGCGAAAATTATGTACAGGAATTGGTTGATAAATCCGCACAATTACCCGACGATATTTATTGGCATTTTATCGGTCATCTGCAAAGTAATAAAGTAAAATATATTGCGCCGTTTGTAGGCCTAATACAAAGCGTAGACAGTTTTAAGTTGTTACAGGAAATTAATAAACAGGCCTTAAAACAACAGCGAAAAATTAACTGTTTGTTACAAGTGCACATAGCCATGGAAGAGAATAAATTTGGGATGACTAAAGAAGAGATTTTTGATGTTTTACACAAGTCTGATTCTTTCGAAAACATAAATATTTGCGGATTAATGGGCATGGCTTCATTCACCAGCGACCAGGTAAAAGTGAAGCAGGAATTCAGGACTTTGAAAGAGATATTTATAGAAGCCCAGGTTATTCAAAAGTCTAATTGTAACGTTACTATTTTATCAATGGGCATGAGTGGCGATTATAAATTTGCCATAGAAGAAGGGAGCAACATGATAAGGATTGGTAGCCTGATTTTTGGCGAAAGAAATAAGACGTAAGAATTTAATCCTCGAAAATGAATTCGCCTGATAATAATTTAGATGTGACTTTCCCGTTTATCAATTAAATATTCAATTAAGATTTTACCTAATGAAGCGCATCTGTTTACTATTTCTTACAGCAATTTCCTTTTCGTTTGTAGGAGCTCAGTCTAATTTTTATGATGTAAAAAAATTGCAGGCTAAAGTAAGTGATGTCTATACAAGATTAGAAGACACGCTTTGTAAACAGTTCACTGCAAAGGGCCTAAAATGGCCCGCAAAGTATATCTACATCAGATCATTTAAGTATGAAGCCAGTCTTGAAATATGGGCCAAGAATGAATACAAAGAGCCTTATAAATTATTTAAAACTTACAAAGTTTGTATGCAAAGCGGCACCATGGGACCAAAGCGTTTGCAGGGAGATTTCCAGGTGCCTGAAGGCTTTTATTACATTAATGAATATAACGCCAATAGTATTTACCACTTTGCGCTTGGCTTAAATTATCCCAATTTCTCCGACAGACTTTTAAGTGATTCTCTTCAACCCGGCAGCGACATTTACATTCATGGTAATTGTGTTTCTGTAGGCTGCATTCCCGTAAATGATAAACAGATTGAAGAGCTGTATGTTATTACAACGTCGGCAAAAAACAATGGCGAAGACTTTATCCCCGTACACATTTACCCTGTGAAATATGCGCTTAAAAAATCAACTGATTACTTAACACAGGCCATACGCCTAAAGCCCAGCCTGGCAGCTTTTAACATTAAATTGAAAGCTGCCTATGATCACTTTGAAAAAACAAAACAACTGCCTGTAATAATGACTAACAAGAAAGGTGAGTATGTGGTTAATTAGCCTTATATAACAGCTGAATGGTTTCAGGCGTTTTTTGTTCAAGCAAAATTATCTTGTCTTTTGCAAGTTCATCAACGATTGAATTGTTATAATGTCTTACCGTTAAAAGAGTCAGGCCTTTTTCAACCCCAACATCAAATAATCCGGATGCTTTTAAAGCCAGCTTTTCAACCTTAGATTCATTCTCATCAACACAACATAAAATACTTACAGCACCGGTTTGTATAAGATTTGGTTTGATCTTTACTTCCGCAAAATATTTATATAGTTCGCTTACATATTGCTCTCCCACAAAAGAAAAATCTTTTGAATGTAACATCAATAACACCTGCTGTTGTTTAACCACAATTACCGGTGGTAAATGACTTTCTCCGCTGCCGGCTATAATTGTACCCGGCAGATCAGGATCTAAAAAGCACTTCACATGCAAAGCAATATTTTTGTTCTGCAGCGGCTTAATCGTTTTAGGATGTATAACCTGTGCGCCATAATAAGCCATCTCAATTACCTCATCAAAACTTAAAGTTTTTATGATCTTCGCCTCAGGAAACAACCGGGGATCAGCATTCATAACGCCTTTCACATCTTTCCATATCGTTAGCTTTTCAGCATTAAGCATATTGGCAAAAATTGCTGCAGAATAGTCGCTGCCTTCCCTCCCTAATGTAGTGCTCTCATTTTGATCAGTGCTGGCAATAAATCCCTGCGTTATTATTATGTTTTGTGTTTGTAATAAAGGCTTTATCAATTCATCAACTTTGTTTTGTGTAAACTCCCAATCAATGGAAGCATCCCTGAAATTATTGTCTGTTCTAAAAATATCTCTCACGTCAATCCAGCAATTTTGTTTGTCAATGCTGTTGAGATAAGCGCTGACGATTAAGGTTGACATGAGTTCACCGGAGCACACTATCTGGTCATAATAATAATCATAATCCTTTACCGGCTTATCATGCAGCAGCCACTCAACTTCGGTAAATACATTATTAAGATCGCTTAAAGCCAGGCCGTTATTCTCAGGTAACAAATTTGTTATTATCGTGGTGTATTGCTGTTTTACGTCATCAAATAAAGAAAGCGCTACTTCCTGGTCATTCTTAAAAAAGTGCTCAGCAACTTTTTCAAGTGCATTGGTTGTTTTGCCCATTGCGGAAATTACTACCAGCAACTTTTCGCCGGCATATCGGTTTAAAATAGCGGGAATATTTTTAATACGTTCAATGCTGTTTACACTGGCACCACCAAATTTGAAGATCTTCATAATACCCGTAAAAGATTAGCCGGCAAAAGTAATTTCAAAATCTAATAAAAAAATAAATGGACACTAAGAGACTACAGAAGTTTAATAAATTTATAAAAAGAAAATCATGGCTACAGCTAAAACAATTCCTACAAAAGTGAAAGTGACCGATTTTATTGATGCGCTTTCAAGTGAAGGTCAGAAAGCTGACAGTAAAACACTAGTAAGATTGATGGAAAAAGTTACCGGTAAAAAAGCTAATATGTGGGGCCCAGCCATTGTTGGTTTTGGAGAATATCATTACAAATATGCCACTGGCCACGAAGGCGATGCACCCATCATTGCGTTCTCTCCAAGAAAAGATAGTTTATCTGTTTACCTGTCGCAGCAGTATCACGCAAAAGATGAATTTCTGGCAAAACTTGGTAAACATAAAATGGCCAAAGCCTGTCTATCTATTAAAAAACTTGCGGATGTTGATATCAATATTTTACAACAAATGATTACCAATTCTTATCATTCACAAAAAGATTCGCACACAGGCTGTTAAATAAATTTTTAATTTTTTTCTGCTCTCATGTTTTAAATCAACTAATGAAAAAGTACACAATCGTTATTCTGCTATTTGTATTCGTATCTTATTTTTCAAATTGCAAGTCGCCAAATTCAACATCAACCGGCAAAGAAGATTCCACCATTCTTTCGCCAGAACAAGCCATTAAAGACTTCAAAATAGAAGATGGTTTTGAAATTCAGACTATCGCTTCCGAGCCATTAATAGAAGATCCGGTTGCAATGGGTTTTGATGAAGATGGCAATATGTATTTTGTGGAAATGCGGGGTTACATGCAGAATGAAGACGGTGCCGGTGAAAACTTACCATTAGGTCGAATAAAAATTTTAAGTGATCCGGATGATGATGGCATTTATGATAAGTCAAAGATTTTTATGGACAGCCTCGTAATGCCACGGGCTGTAGCTGTTGTTGATGGAGGCATATTAGTAATCGCACCGCCGAAGCTTCTCTTTGTTAGAAACGACAACGGAGTTGCCGGCGAACAAAGCGTTATTGACTCAGCCTTTGCTAACGCCGGAAATGTAGAACATCAGCCCAACGGTCTTTTGAGAGCAATGGATAACTGGATATATTCTGCTAAAAGCGATAAAAGAATTCGCTTTATCAATAACAAATGGGTAGTTGAAAAAACTCAATTTCGGGGCCAGTGGGGTATAACGGAGGATGATAATGGCAAGCTGTATTATAATGAGAACAGCACCATGTTATTAGGTGATAATTTTTTACCGAATGTATTTGCTGAGAACAAAAATTATCGACGCATTTCAAGAAACATTTATAGTGTGCAGATGGCGTCTAACAAAGTGTTTCCTGCTGTTAAAACATATGTAAATCGGGGGTATGAACCTAACATGCTGGATAGTAATGGCAAACTGAACAATGTTAGTGCTGCCTGCGGGCCTGTCATTTATCGTGGAGACAATTTTCCCGCAGCTTATTACGGAAATGCCTTTGTGCCTGAGCCGGCGGCTAACATGATTAAAAGATTGATCTTGAAAGAAGATTCAAATCATTTGACGACAGCATATTTTGCTTACCAAAATAGAGAATTTTTAACAGCAACCGATGAACGCTTCAGACCGGTAAATGGCTACAATTCGCCGGATGGTTCGTTGATCTTTATCGATATGCATCGAGGAATTATTCAACATACGACTTACCTGACACCTTATTTAAGAAAACATATTGACAGCATGCATTTGCAAAGGCCAATCGGCATGGGCCGTTTATATAGAGTGAAGTGGAAGGACAATCCATTGAGCAAAAAAATGAAATTGTCTACTTTATCATCTCCTGATTTAGTCACACTCTTATCACACAAAAATGGATGGTACAGAGATATGGCGCAACGGCTTTTAGTAGATAGACAGGATACGTCTGTAAGTAAAATTTTACAGGATATACTAATCTCTGGTAAGCCAGAACATGTAAAGCTGCATTCATTATACACGCTTGAAGGTCTAAATAAATTAACGCCTGCGCTACTTGCCAATTTTGCTGAAGCAAATAAATCGTCTGTGGTCTACACTTCTTGTATGAAATTGCTGGAAGGTTTTAATACCGATAAGACTGCGCTTGACATTTTGCTCAAGCTTGGCAGCGAGAATGACAGACCGGGTAAAATACAGTTGGCGAACAGCTTACCTTATTTTAAACGAAACTTTTTATCAACCGTAAAAAGTAACCAGGCAAAACTTATAACAGCTTTCTCAAAAGACACTTTGATTGTTGACGCTATAGCAGGAAGTGAAGAAGGTAAGGAAGAAAATGTCATTGCGCTTTTAAAACAAAAAAAAATCTCTGACACGACATGGACAAAAGCTATTGCTGCGGCTATAGATAGAAGAAAAAAATCGCTCATTGATCCCGTTGCAGACCTAAACCCAAAACAAAGAGAATTATACTATGCCGGCGAAGGCAACTTTAAAACATTTTGCGGCACCTGTCATGGTCAAAATGGCGAGGGGATCCCAAAAGTAGCACCACATCTTGCTGGTTCAAATTGGGCCATGAACCCAGATTCGTCTATTGCCATAAGAATAGTGCTTGATGGGTTGACTGGTTCGATAAATGTAACCGACAAATTTTATGGCCCACCAGATTACGCAACATCAATGCCTGGCTTGCGTTACAACATCGAAACCAACAATGGCGTTGTCGCTTCTGTAATTACTTACATCAGGAACGCCTGGGGAAACAAAGCAAATCCTGTAACAGTAGAAAATGTAGCGGCAATCCGTGCAGCTACGCAACAACGCACAACGTCATACACCGAACCAGAGCTTGGCTTTCCTGGCAAGTTTCAGATGAAAAGATCTAAAAATAAAGTCAGCGTTAGCAAGAAATAAGCTAAATTCTTATTGTTGTTAAATTTTAATTTTTCGTTATTCACGAGAGCGTTATAAATTTCATTCCGGTCTGAAACTAACTTTTACAACCTACATTTGCAACTCGTTTTTTAATAAACATAAATGGCCGGAATAAGTATTTCAGTAAAAAATCTAGTAAAAAATTATGGCGGATTTAAAGCCGTGAAAGGCATTTCTTTTGAGGTATTTGAAGGTGAAATATTTGGTTTGCTTGGCCCTAATGGTGCAGGAAAATCTACAACACTTGAAATTATTGAAACACTTAGAAATAAAACGAGTGGCGAAGTAATAGTAAATGGACTTGATCTTGATAAAGAACCGGGCAATATCAAAAAAATTATTGGTGTTCAGTTGCAAACGTCCGGATATTATCCGGGACTACATCTTACTGAATTATTACAATTATTTGGCGGCTTATATAACCAGGCCGTTGATACATCGGCGCTTTTGAAAATGGTGAATCTTGAAGAAAAAGCAAAGAGCAAATACAAGGAATTAAGTGGCGGTCAAAAGCAAAGATTTTCTATAGCAACAACTTTAATTAATCAACCAAAAATTATTTTTCTTGATGAACCAACTACAGGCCTGGATCCACAGGCACGAAGGAATTTGTGGGATCTAATAAAAAATATTAGAGACAGCGGCACAACAGTCATCATCACCACACATTATATGGACGAGGCAGAACAGCTTTGTGACCGCGTAGCGATACTAGATGAAGGCAGAATAATTGCACTGGATTCACCGGATAAATTAATTGATCAATTAGTGGCAACAGGTTTTGAAAGACCTAAAGTAACCAAGGCCGCCAATCTGGAAGATGTGTTTATAAACCTTACAGGTAAAGATTTCAGAGAAGATTAATGCTTTTTAATTGATGTCTTAATTCTATCAAGAGTAATTACCTAAAACCAAATGATAATAAAATAAATTAATGAAAAACTTTCTTATCGCCGCAGCCGTTCTATTATCAGCTACAGTAGCAGCGCAAACTAAAAAACCGTTACCGGCAAAGAAGCCTGTAGCTGCAACTGCATCAATTTTCAAAAACTCTACAGATAGTTTAAGCTATGCCATTGGCCTGGAAGGCGCCTCGTTTTACAAATCACAGGGTGCAAAATCATTGAACACTTTATTAATAAAAAAAGGATTTGATGATGCCTTCGCCAACAAGAAGCCACTATTAACACCCGAAGAATGTAACATGACTATTCAAACTAAAATGCAGGAATTTATGAGTAACAAAGCAAGTGTTGTAAAAGAGGAATCACAAAAATTTCTTGATTCAAACAAAAAAAGGTCGGGAGTTATAACGCTTCCCAGCGGCCTTCAGTATGAGATCATTAAAGAAGGAACCGGGTCAAAACCAAAAATTACAGATACTGTAAAGGCCCATTATGCCGGTACAACTATTGACGGCACTGAGTTTG
This sequence comes from Ginsengibacter sp., assembly GCA_039929165.1. Lineage (GTDB taxonomy): Bacteria > Bacteroidota > Bacteroidia > Chitinophagales > Chitinophagaceae > Ginsengibacter. The sequence continues at coordinate 10,002 of JBDSRT010000023.1, read as the reverse complement.
ATAATTCTTACAAACGAGGTCAGCCTTTGGAAATACCGGTCGGCGGCGTAATTCAAGGTTGGGTTGAAGCATTGCAGTTAATGCCTGTCGGTTCTAAATGGAAATTGTTTATTCCATCTGATCTTGGCTATGGTGATCGTGGTGCAGGTGAGGCAATACCTGGTGGGGCTGCCTTAATATTCGATATTGAGTTAATTGATATTGTAAAAAAATAAGATGTCTGAAACAATTGATTTAAGATATCCTATCGGGAAGTTAGGCGATCAAAAATTTAACGGCAAAGAACCGTTTAATGAAGACATAAAAGATGCGCTTATACTTGACATACAATACTGCCCAAATGTTTTGGAGCAGGCTGTTATTAATCTTGATGCTCATCAGCTTGAAACACCTTATCGTCAAGATGGCTGGACTGTAAAGCAGGTCGTTCATCATGTGGCCGATAGTCACATGAATGCCTATATGCGTTTCAAACTGGGTTTAACCGAAGATAATCCAACCATTAAAACTTACGAAGAAGCTGCCTGGGCAAATCTTAATGATACAGCGCTGTTGCCAATAAATATTTCATTAACACTTCTACATGCGCTGCACACTCGTTGGGTAATTATCTTGAAGAATATGGATGAAAGTGATTGGCAGCGAACTGTTTTTCATCCCGGGCATAATAAAGAAGTGACCCTATGGAGTTTGCTTGCAACCTATGCCTGGCATGGGAGACATCACATTGCACACATTACTTCACTCCGTGAACGCAAAGGTTGGAATTAAATAATTTTTATGAGCTTGATTGGACAGTATGATCTGGCAGACGTGCCTGAGGATATCAACAAGGATCAGTGGACGATTTTATCGTCTGAGTATCTTACAAAATTCAGCTATTTCACGGCAAGAAAAGACAAATGCATTACCACGAGCGGCAAAACGATTGATGAATATTATGTAGTAGAACTGGGCTTAACTGTTTGCGCTTTAGGCATAACAGAAAATAACGAAGCCATACTAGTTAAACAATACAGGCATCCGATTGGGAAAACAATTGTTGAAATTCCCGGTGGTTTTGTAGATAAAGGTGAAGATGCGCAGGAAGCTATTGCAAGAGAACTGTTAGAAGAAACAGGTTATCAATTTTCGCAGTTCGATTACCTGGGAGAAGTTGCTGCAAACCCAGGTGTACTTAACAATTTTACTAAATTATATTTAGCAAAAGGGGGGCGAAAAGTTGCTGATCAAACCTTAGATTCTAATGAAGAAATTGAAGTAGAGCTTGTGCCTTTGGCCAATATAAAAGCAATGCTGGTGCAAAATAAATTTCCGCAGGCATTACATACAAGTTGCATTTTATATGCCCTGTTAAAATTAGAAATGTTGTAGTTCTCAGTTTAATTGTCAACTTCACCTACCAGGTAAACACTACCGCATATAACAATCAGATCATCACGATCCGCTATTGATCTTGCTGTAATTATAGCTTCATTTACTGAATTATAACATGCTCCGGTAAGGTTAAAATATGCTGCACGATTTTGCAGTTCCTCCGCAGGCAAAGCCCTTTGAATATGCGCCATGGTGAAATAATATTTTGCTCCGGGCGGTAATAAGGAAAGTATTGTATCAACGTCTTTGTCTTTAACTATGCCAATTACAATATGAAGTTTTTCATAAGTCATGGATTCTATCTGTTGAAGTATCGCTCTAATGCCTGCCTCATTATGACCAACATCCATCACAGTAAGTGGATGATCAGCTATTTTTTCCCACCTGCCGTGCAGGCCCGTCAGGCTTTTCACATGCATCAGGCCTTCATGTACATCATCATAACTAATATTGAATGTATCTTTTAAAACGTCTAATGCAACAATAACCGTTCGTAAATTTTTTTGCTGATAAATACCATCGAGATCAGTTGCATAAGCAACTGTTTCGCCTGATTTTTTATCGCTATAACTGATGTATAATAGATCTTGAATTGATTCAAATCCCATTACAGCATACTCATTCTCGGCAAAATAAATAGGCGACTGATTGATTTGAGCTGAATGACTAAAAATTTGAGTGAACTCATCGTTGGTTTCGCCAATAACTACAGGCTTATATGGTTTTATAATTCCTGCTTTTTCCAGAGCAATTTCACGAAGAGTATTGCCTAAAATATTAGTGTGATCAAAACTGATATTTGTGATGATAGAAAGCTCCGGATCAATAATGTTTGTGCTGTCAAGCTTGCCACCTAAACCAGTTTCAATTATAGCTATATCAACTTTATGCTCCTTAAAATACTGCAACATCATGGCTACAGTGAGTTCAAAAAATGAAGGTTGAATTTCTTCAGAGTAAGCTTTGATCTTCTTTACAAACTCAACAACGAAATGCTGTGAGATCATGTTTCCATTAATCCGGATCCTTTCTCTGAAATCTTTTAAATGCGGCGAAGTATATAAGCCTGTTTTATAACCGGCCTGTTGAAAAACTGCTGCCAGCATATGGCTTGTAGAACCTTTGCCATTTGTGCCGGCTACGTGAATACATTTCAAAGTCGCCTGTGGATTGTCTAAAAAACTGCAAAGTATGGCCGTGTTAGTAATATCTTTCTTATAAGCAGCAGCGCCTGTGCGGCTAAACATCGGCAGGCTGTCATATAAATACTGCAAGGTTTCCTCGTAATCCATTAATCAAAAAATAAAGATACATTATGATGATGGCAACACCTTATGCAGCGACTTATCCGACGCAATAAAAAATTGACGTGACTTAATTACCGGAGGTTGTACTACTTCATAATCCTTTTTAAGGCTGAAAGAAAATGTGGTGTCTTCACCTTTTGCAGAATATACTATTTGTTGCGGACCCCTATTGGCAAACTTTCATCAACTTTTTAAAATAAAATTAAAAAGGATTGTGCCTGATTCTTCATCGTTCTGGCTCGAAGGAAATTTAAGTTGTTTTGCTTTTTGGATAGCAATACTTCTAAGCGATGCACTGGAAGTTGTAGTACCCCGGGATATTGCAGCGCTGGTAACTCTTCCGGCTGCATCTACTTTTATATCAACATATACTTTAGCGTTTTCGTTAAAATCATCTTGCATAGAAGGAAAACTTGTTGGCCGTCTGCCGCTAAGTCCGCGTACAACGCTGACACCGCTGCGTCCACCTGGTGAGTTTCCATAAGAGTCGGGTTTACCATCAGGGCTGCCAGCATCGCCACTACCAGTTTTATAACCCTGGTTTCTATAACCATTATCTTCTGCAGCGCCATTACCCCCAGTGCCATTGCCGCCTTTATATGACGGAAGCTTAGGTTTTGGCGGCGCAGTTGTTGTGTTAACAACCGGTGCCGAAACTGGCGACTTTACTGTTTGTAAAGCAACCTCTTTTGCTACAGTTTTTGCTTCGGGTTTAGGTTTTACAGGCTTATTAATTGGGGCTGCTTCCGGATCATCTTCTTCATCGGCTTTCATATCTTCGGCAGGTTCTTCTTTTGCCGGAGCTGCTTTCGCTACCGATCGTGGTTTACTCACTTCAGGCGCAGGATCGCCTTTTACTAACGGCTGTATATCGCCTGCACCCTCTACTTCGTTTCCAAGATTTATTTCAATGAGATCCTGAACCGCAGGGATAGGATTACTTTGAAGAGGCCAGGTATAAAAAATAAAAATGACAAGCAATAATGCGCAAATACCTGCTGTGGAAAGCATCGCTTTACGGTTCTTATCGGCTTCAAACGACTCCTGGCGCTTTATCAATTTAAAAAATTTATGATAGCAAATTATACAATAACCTTAAATATTGCCGTCGTCTTACTGTTAAAAATGTATGGCTGCTAAAGTTGTTTCAGGCGAAGCTTTTTCCATTTGACTTTTATGCCGCCGCCATCGTGAATTTGTAAAGCGATAAACCCTTCCCCCCGGCCAAACTTTTCATCTTTAAATGTCACCATTTGGTGACCATTTAACCACGACGTAACCTCATCTCCGTTCACTAGTATTTTCATAGAGTTCCATTCGCCAACTTTTAAATATTTTTCGTCTTCAGGCTTCGGTTGTATTAACCAGCCACGGCCATAACTCTCATAAATACCACCAGTATGATTATTAAGGGGCGCAACTTCTACCTGCCAGCCGCTGATCTTGACGCCTTCAATGCCGCTCCTGATAAAAACACCGCTGTTGCCATTAGCTTCCTGTTTAAATTTCAAGTTAAGCTCAAAGTTTTTGTAAGTCTTGTCCGTTGAGAGATAGCCATATTGTTTATCCGGACCACTTTCACAGACCAAAAGTCCGTTTTCAACGTACCATCTTTCTGTGCCGTGGATCTTCCAGCCGGTAAGATCTTTACCATTAAAAAGCTTAACAGTTTTTTGAGCAAATACATGACAGCTTACGAATACAAATGCGATCACCAATAAATTTTTCATACTTAAGTTTTATATAAATGGGTTAGTCTTCTTTAACAACGTCAAGGTTATTTATTCTTCCTTTTTTGAAAGCTTTTAATTCCCTGTTATAATTTTTTCGGTTTTGATTGGTCAAGTGCGCATCATCAAGAGATGATAATCCGGGTTTGCCGGCATTAACCCAGGCCGTATACCAAAAATTGCTAACATCAATAATGGATAATTTCATTTGTTTTTCTACCATACCGTTCAAAGCTTCTTCATAAGATTTTGCATATTCTACTGTCCGCTTTGCTAATGTTTTGCTCGTGTCGCCAGGCGCTTTGACTTGAAATATTTTTTCATTTTTTGTTTTGTTTTTTAGGATGCGTTCAACTGCAAGAGTGATTTCAGAAAGACGGTGTGACTCATCAATAATATTAAAAATCTCATCATTGATGTTATCAATAAATCTTACCGGTGCGGGTGAAAAATCGTAGGCATTACCAAATAATTCAGGGATCTGTGATTCCCATAAACTATGTATCCCTTTCTGATCTGAAAGCTGGCCATCATAATTTGTTGTGGAATGCAATGGTACATGAGCGTCACCGATATAGTGGCTCAATTCCGCAGAGATGAAAACAATTTCACTGCGGCTCCTTTTTTTAAAAGCAGCAGTGAGTTTATCCATTAATGTTTGAATATGCCAGGGTAATGTGCCGCCTTTTTGTAGAAATGCACTATCATATTTAGCATTTAACTCTTTCCAAGTTTTAGGCAAAGCCTTTACACTGTCTACTTTAAAATCTTCCACATCAATAAAATGTCTAGGCGATTCGGCCTTATCGTTAAGCACACCTCTTCTAAGATCGGGCACTACCGAACCTTCAGTTATAAAATCAATGTGGTTATAATAAAATACGCCCATTTCCGGAGGCAAAGCCAACACGGCTCCTCTGCCGATGTGTTTATGGCCCCAGGCACCCCAACCACTGGCCATAATTACTGATACTATAGTAACAATTATTGTGAGAGAAACTTTTTTGAACATTACACGGTTTAAGAGATTGTAAGAAAGGTACGTCTAATTGATACCGTTTGTCATAGCAGTTTTATCTATCTTATTTATAAGCCCCTGTAACACTTTACCCGGGCCTACTTCAGTGAAATTTGTTGCACCATCAGTAATCATCGCTTCAATACTTTGTGTCCACTTTACGGGGCCGGTTAGTTGATCAATTAAATTTTGTTTGATCTGTTGTGGATCTGTAACCGGTTGCGCTACTACATTTTGATAAACCGGGCAACTGGGTTGATTAAATGATAACGCATTTATAGCCTCAGACAATTCTTCTTTAGCCGGGCTCATTAATGGCGAATGAAAAGCACCGCCAACTGGCAATAACAGCGTTCGCTTTGCGCCGGCATCCTTTAATTGTTTTATTGCCTTTTCAACACCATTAAGTGTACCTGAAATAACAACCTGGCCAGGACAATTATAATTTGCTGCCACAACAATATCATCAACGCCATCACAAATTTCTTCGATCTTTTCATTTGCTAAACCCAGCACTGCAGCCATTGTAGATGGATTTATTTCACAAGCTTTTTGCATAGCTAAGGATCTTATGGCAACAAGTTTTAAAGCATCTTCGAATGATAAAGTATTGTTGGCGACCAGAGCAGAAAATTCGCCGAGTGAATGCCCGGCCACCATATCTGGTATTAGACCAGGGGATGTTTTATAAAGAATAACAGAATGCAAAAACACCGCAGGCTGCGTAACTTTTGTTTGCTTCAGTTCCTCATCAGCGCCGGAAAACATGATTTCTGAAATATCAAAACCAAGAATTTCATTGGCAATTGCAAAGAGTTTTTTTGCTTCGGCGCTTGACTCATAAAGAAATTTTCCCATGCCGGAAAACTGCGATCCCTGTCCTGGAAATACATATGCATGCTTCATGCAATAAAGATAAAAGGAATCAACTAATGTTTTCTCATGAGGTCTGCAGTAATAAGACTTATAAATTCATTTCTTGTAGGCTGCTTTTCAAATTCACCACTAAAGGCAGATGTAGTGGTTACTGAATTTTGTTTTTGAACGCCACGCATCATCATACATAAATGCGACGCTTCAATTACAACAGCCACACCTAGCGGTTGCAAGGTTTCTTTTATGGCTTCTAAAATTTGTGTCGTTAATCTTTCCTGTACCTGCAGGCGGCGTGAGTACACATCAACCACTCTTCCAAGTTTGCTTAACCCTGTGATCCAGCCATTTGGTATGTATGCAATATGTGCTTTACCAAAAAAAGGCAGCATATGATGCTCACACATACTGTATAGTTCTATATCTTTTACCACGATCATTTCACTAATGTCTTCATGAAATTTTGCAGAATGTAAAATCTCTTTGGCGTCAAGATCATAGCCCTGCGTCATGAACTGCATGGCTTTGGCAATCCGTTCCGGTGTTTTAATTAGTCCTTCTCGTTCAGGATCTTCGCCAAGTGCACCTATAGCCTGCTTATAGCTCTGTATCAGCCGCTGGGTAACGTCTTCATCGTAATGCTCTGTTTTTGAGTATGCCATAAATATGCTAATGTTTAACTATTGTGTAACAGGATATTCAACAAAATTCCGCTCTGTTTCAAACAGCCTTATTTGCAACTCAAATTTTGAATCGAGTAATAGCCGTAAAATATCATAAATCACTATTACAATATTTTCTGCCGAAGGGTTTAAATTTTTAAATTCTTTAGTATCGAGATTTAGATTTTTATGATCGAATTTATTCAGCACATTATCATTGATCATGTCACTTAAAACCTTCAGATCAATTACGTACCCTGTTTCGGGGTCCGGTTCACCGGTAACTTTTACAATAAGTTCATAGTTGTGGCCATGATAAGATGGGTTGTTGCATTTACCAAAAACTGCTTCATTTTTCTCATTGCTCCAGGCCGGATTATTAAGACGATGTGCTGCATTGAAATGTTCTTTTCTAAAGACAGATACTCTTTTCATGATTATAAGGTTATAAATTGTCCCCTCCAAAATACTCTACATAAATTCGTGGCGTTTCGAAGAGCTTAACACAATGTAGTTTTACGGAAGACGGTAGATGTTGAACCAGCTGTTTCCATATTTCAATAGCAACCACTTCTGTTGAACACATTTTGTCTTTTAAAAAATCTACATCTATATTTAAGTTCTTATGATCCAGTTTATCTAACACATAAGTTTTAATAAGGTTGCTGAGTTTTTTTACATCGAATAAAAAACCGGTATCTGCATCCGGTTCTCCTTTAACCGTAATGTGTAAATCATAATTATGCCCATGCCAGTTTTTATTAGCGCATTTACCAAAAAATTCTTCGTTTTTTTCAAAACTCCATGCAGGATTAAATAATCTATGTGCCGCATTGAAATGTTCAATCCTCGTTAAAAAAACCATCGCAACTATTTAAATTTTTGCAAAGTTAGTTTAATACCAAAAGTTATAGCAGTATTAGCGAATTTCGCTATATGGATATTTTGCTGGCAAGTGCGACAGAATTTGAAGTAGACTTTGAAAAGAGTCAAAATCTTTTATCTACAAACTCATCACTAACAAAACTTATCACTGGTGTTGGCTTGCCAAATGCGATGTATCAGCTAACAAGAGCAATCCTTTTAACCAATTATGATTTTGTAATACAGGCGGGCATTGCCGGCGCAGCAGATAAACTTAACTTAGGAACTGTTGTTATGATTAATGAAGACACTTTTGCAGATGCTGGTATCTATGAAAACGGTACATTCTCTACCTTTTTTGATAGCGGCTTTGCAGATAAAGATGATTTTCCTTTTACAAATGGCTGGTTAAGAAATGACAATCTTCCAGAGCTCGGGATGCTGCATTGCCGCAGTGTTACAGTAAATACTATTACAGATGAAAAAGCAATAATTAACTATCAAAATAAACGTTTTAATGCTGCCGTTGAAAGCATGGAAGGTGCAGCATTACATTATGTTTGTCTAATGAACAAAGTCCCTTTCTTACAGGTGAGAAGTATTTCAAATATGGTTGGTGAAAGGGATAAAAGCAAATGGCAAATGAGTACAGCTATAAACAATCTAAACGAAGCTTTGCCAAACATCATTAATTCGATAATCAATTTAAGATGAAGTTAACGCTCGGATTTTCGCCCTGCCCGAACGATACATTTAGTTTTGACGCTCTCGTAAATAAGAAAATAGACACAGGTGAGTTCGAGTTTGATGTAAGACTTGAGGATGTTGAAACGCTTAACAATATGGCCATAGTAGGCGAGCTTGATATTACTAAATTAAGCTACGGCGTTTTGCCTCTTACTTTGAAAGATTATGTAGTGCTGAATTCAGGCAGCGCTTTAGGAAACGGTGTAGGGCCTCTACTTGTAGCAAGAAAAGAAATAGATAAAAATTATATTGATGTCTGCGAAATAGCCATACCTGGTGAAAATACTACTGCTAATTTATTATTTAGCCTGGCTTATCCGCATGCTACAAAAAAGGTATTTAAGCGATATAATGAAATCGAAGATTTTGTTTTACAGGCAAAAGAAAATGTTGCCGGTGTTATCATTCACGAAAACCGTTTCACTTATGCGGAAAGAGGATTGCGTAAGTTAAATGATCTTGGCAACTTTTGGCAACAGGAAACCGGCTTATCTATTCCACTTGGTGGCATCGTTGGCAAAAAATCTCTCGGCCGCGTTGTACTTCAAAAAATTGATGATCTTATTAAAGAAAGTATTGCTTATGCTTTTAAAAATTATCCTGCTTTACCAACATTTGTAAAAGAAAATGCACAGGAGATGAATGAAGATATTATGCGAAAGCACATTGATCTTTATGTAAATCACTTCTCTCTCGATCTGGGAAGAGATGGCAAAGCTGCTATAATAAAACTTTTAGAAGTGTACAAGCAAAATCATCCTGGATATCTTATCATGGAAAATATTTTTTTAAATAATTAGTCAATCATTATTTATCATTTATTGCTGTACTGAAAACTTCAAGACACCTTTTGCGGGCAAAATCGTGCTCAACAATTGGTGCAGGATAAGTATCGCTATTATATTCAGGCACCCATCTTTTAATATACACATCGTCTTTGTCAAAACGTTTGGCCTGCAGTGTCGGGTTAAAAATTCTGAAGTATGGCGCAGCGTCACAGCCACTTCCTACGGCCCATTGCCAGCCGCCGTTATTAGCTGCAAGATCATAATCTAACAGTTTATCGGCAAAATAAGCTTCACCCCAGCGCCAGTCTATTAATAAATGTTTGGATAAAAAACTTGCGGTGACCATGCGTACACGATTATGCATAAAGCCAATTTCGTTAAGCTGTCGCATACCGGCATCAACCAAAGGATAACCCGTTTTACCCTCACACCATTTTTTAAACTCGTCTTCATCGTTTAGCCATTTGATGTTATCGTAAGCTGGCCTAAATGCCTTGTGTTGCCCAATGTGCGGAAACTGCCACAAGATCATAAAATAGAATTCACGCCAGATCAATTCATTTAAATAAGTTGCATTTAACTCAATGGCGTCAGCAACAAGTTTTCTGATGCTTATCGTGCCGAATCTGAGATGAA
>JBDSRT010000022.1:0-2906 GCA_039929165.1 Ginsengibacter sp. | reverse complement strand
TTGTGTATCTCGTTAATGCCCGTTGCTGCTGCATTTGCGTCACCTTCAATTTCTGCATTTATCAAGTCAGCAATCCATTGTACAGCAACAGGTGAAGGAAAATTCATTGTTTTTATTTTGAGCTAAGGTAGTATAGTATTAATGTACAGCCAGACATCTACAGACACATTAAGAGCTCTTATTTAATATCACTTTATTACGACATTGTTCAATTGATGTATTAAAAACATGCTGAAGCAAAGACCGATGTAACATATTTTTATTTATAGATGGTGATTACATCTTATGATTTACAAAATTGTCTGATTCATTGATGCCATCTTATAAAAACTAAGTAAGGAATGGTTATCCTTATCCACAGCAGAAAATAAAATGTTGATAAAATAGTTGCCAAATTCTTTTATCATGAAAAATTTTATTTTTATTATTGTGTAGGGAATTTTTGTTCCCTATACTTACTAACCCATCTATATAACAAAGCCCGGTCATAAAAAGCCGGGCTTTATTATTTATTACATCTCCCTTAAAAGTTTTGATTGTCTGCTTTTCGTACATTTTATTAATACAATCAATTGCTTTTGATACTTTGTTATAACCATTATCTAACTTTTATGATGCTCGGTTTTATATAAATTTTTATTCTCATTTTCGCAGATCATTATGTCTACCTTGCTATACAATCTAAACAATATGCTATGCTAAAATCAATGACAGGCTTTGGGAGAGCTGAGGAAATGTTTAACGACAAAACGATTTTGGTAGAGGTCAAATCGCTCAATGGAAAGCAGTTTGAAATAAACCTGAAGATACCGGCGTTGCTTAAGTCTTATGAGTTTGATGTGCGCTCTTTGTTACAGGATAATCTTGGCAGAGGTACTGTTGATTGTTACATCACTATCAAGCAAAATGGTTCATCAAAACCCGTAATAATTAACACTGATCTTATTAAAGCCTATTACCGGCAGATAGAAACTCTGGCATCAGACTTACAAATTGATACCAATTCAGTGCTTAGTGCTTTGCTTCGTTTACCTGAAGTTGTATCGCCATCAACTGAAATGCTTAATGAAGAAGATTGGACCTCAGTGAAGAAGGTTTTAAATGCAGCAATTGATGAGCTTAATAAACATAGACTTGAAGAAGGAAAGTCTATTGAAGAAGAATTATTGTTAAGAATAAAGAACATAAGATCACAGGAAGAAGAGATATTAAAGCTTGAACCTTTACGCAGAAAGAAGATGAAGGAAGAGTTACGGACGCAGATGGAAGAAAATGTTGGCAAAGAAAATTACGATCCCAACAGGCTTGAACAGGAACTGATTTACTATATCGAAAAAATTGACATTACGGAAGAACAGGTCAGACTAAAAAATCATTGTGATTACTTTGTTACCATTCTTAAACAGGACGAAGCCATAAAAGGTAAAAAATTATCTTTCATTCTACAGGAAATCGGCAGAGAAATAAATACAACCGGTGCTAAGGCTTATGATTCTGCTATTCAAAAATGTGTGGTGTTAATGAAAGATGAATTAGAAAAACTTAAGGAGCAGGTTTTTAATGTGCTGTAACTTTACATTGCAAATCAACTTTCAGCATTAATGTCAGCATTTTACCGCCTTATTTTATTTACTGGCTTATCCGCTTTTACTTATGGCTGCTCCCCAATTGATGTGTTTGAAAAGACAGCCACTATACCGAAACAGGACTGGTATTATAACGATCAACCTTCTTTTTCTTTTGACATAAGTGATACAGCATCGGCCTACAATATTTTTATTACGTTACGCCACTCGGACGCTTATAAATTTAATAACATTTGGTTGAAAATTGGATCAATTGCGCCAGGTGATTCTATTCATTATCAAAATCTTGAACTCCAACTGGCGAGCGACGCTCGAGGATGGGAAGGCAATGGTATGGATGATATTTTTGAGGTGAGAAAGAATATTACACCTGGCCCTGTTCATTTTAGATCTGCCGGCAAATACACATTCACCGTTGCTCAGATCATGAGACAAAACCCTTTAAAAAATATATTTAACGTTGGGATAAGGGTTGAAAAAATAAGACAGCAATAACGTAAGCTTTAGCTCCTTTGATATAATGTATTATGGCCGGCACTAAAAAAATAAAGACGTTATTTAAGATAAATAAGCTTAGAACAATTTTTGTTATTTATTGGGTATTGCTTGCTTACATAATTGCTGCCCTTATTTGGTGGTTCATTGCTTTATATCAGCAAAACGAAATAATCACACAATTTAAAAAAAACAATAGCCCTCTCTCATCAATTGGTTATTCCTTATCTAAGATTGAAGACGACCGGGAAAGACGCATCCATCAATATGTTGGTGAAGGTGTTACCTTTCTTCTGTTTATAATAGGTGGCGCTGTATTCATCTTCAGAATTGTGAGGAGACAGTTTAAACAATCCCAGCAACAGCAAAATTTTATGATGGCTGTGGCACATGAACTTAAAACGCCAATCGCTGTTACCAAGCTTAATTTGGAAACTATTCAAAAGCATAAACTTAATGAAGATCAGCAAAGTCGTTTACTTGGTAATACATTACAGGAGGCTAACCGCTTAAACGATCTATGTAATAATATGCTCGTTGCAAGCCAGATTGAAGGCGGCGGTTATAACATCATCAACGAACAAATCAATCTATCTGAGCTGCTGAAAAATTGTGTAAGTAATTTCGCCATTCGCTTTCCTAAAAAAAACATTACTACAAATATTACTGAGGACATTATCGTAAATGGTGATTACCTTTTGCTTCAGCTTGCTATAAATAACCTGGTTGATAATGCTGTTAAGTATTCAGATAGTAAGACCCCTGTTACTGCAAACCTGAAAAGATCATCCGGTTCAACACAATTAAGAATAAGTGACGAAGGAA
>JBDSRT010000021.1:0-13179 GCA_039929165.1 Ginsengibacter sp. | reverse complement strand
TTCATTTGCTGTGGCTCAATATAAAAAGGGTCAGTACTCTTTAATACTGAATGAAGAAGATAAAGACAAAGTGCTTTTAAAGATTGGTGTTAAAAGCAATCTCGATCAGATTAATCCCAATTACCCGATGATGGCCTGGGATCCCAAAGGCACAAGACTTTCTGTATTATATGGCGAAGAAGGGCGACTTAAGCTTTTTGTCTACGATGCCATAACCAGGATCAAACCTTATAAACAGGATCTTACAGATGTGTTTGACCAGGTGCAGGATATGAGCTATATGTTAGATAGCAAAACACTGTTATTTTCTGCGGTCAAAAACGGGCACACAGATATTTTTACTTATGATATTGAAAATGAAAAGGTAAAGCAGGTTACTAATGATATATATGATGATCTCGATGCATCTTTCGTAGCCTTTCCTAATAAACAAGGCATTCTTTTTTCAAGTAACAGACCTAATACATTTGCAAGAGGTGCAGACACAGTTTTACCCAACAACCGGTACAATGTCTTTTTAATTACAGATTTTGCCACCAACAAACCAGAATTAAATCAGATATCTCAATTGACGAATGTTAAGCACGGTGACGCCAGATATCCAACGCAATACAACAACAATCACTTTACGTTTGTTAGTGATCAAAATGGTGTTGGCAACAGGTATGCAGGCTTTTTTACTACGGAAAGGGCTGGCCTTGATACATTGGTTTTGATCCGTGAAAATATCTTAAGAAACCCCACACCTGCTGATGTTGACTCAGCCTTAAAAGCCAATAACCAACAGGACGTAGACTCTATTGCGGTGGTTTCTATAACTAACGATTCTGCTTACACTTTTCCGCTGACAAATTATTCAAGCAGTCTACGGGAGACCCGTGTAGCAGGCGATAATAACCAGGTAAGCGAGGTAACAAGACAAAGCGACGAAAAGTATCTGTATAAATTAAAAATCGACGAGAACACCTTACGTAAAAGAAATATAAGCTCTACGCCCACAGAATACATGCGGCGTATTCTGCAGCAAGACAGATTAGGCCAGGGAACAGAAATAGATGACGCTTTGCAAGACACCAGCTCTTTTAATAAACAGGATATTTTCCAGAATGAGTTTGATAACACAAAAGATTCGTCTTCAACAAGTAAAGAAGAACAGGTGTATAATGCTATTTCAGGCGAGGAAAGCACTGTATTGTCTTCTGCTAAAATTTATGAATATAAACCCAGGAAATATTCAACAGATTATTTGGTAAGTGGCTTTAATAACTCTGTGTTGATAAATCGGTTTCAACAATTTCAGGGTGGTGCCGGACCAATAACACTTAGCAGCAGTACCGCTTTAAATGGTATTGTTAGAATGGGCACGTCAGACATTATGGAAGACATGAAGTTCTCCGGCGGCTTTCGTTTGTCAACCAATTTAAAAGATAATGACTGGTTGTTTCAATTTCACAACCTAAGAAAAAGAATCGACTGGGGGTTAACATTTTATAGAAATGTACAGGATCAACAAAATACCTCAAACTACACGAAGCTTTACTCTAACTTGTTTCAAGGTTCCTTAAGTTATCCGTTAGATGTTGCCAGAAGCGTTAGACTAAATCTTGGTGTACGTAAAGACAGGAATGTGATTAAAAGCCTTGATGAGAGCACGCTGGGCGCACCGGATATTAGAACCTATTATGCCCTTGCGCATCTTGAATATGTTTACGATAACACCTTAAATCCTGTTACTAATATCTGGAACGGTGTAAGGTATAAAGGATATATTGATCTGAATTCGCAAATTGATAAAGCCAGTAACAGCAGCGGAAAATATATTCTCAATATTGGTTTCGATGGGAGGGCTTACTATCCAATTTATAGAAACCTGATCTGGGCTGGCCGTGCGGCTGGTGACTTTAGCTGGGGCTCTCAAAAAATTGTGTATTACCTGGGTGGTATTGACAACTGGATGATGTTTGGACAAAATGAAAAAATAGATCAAAAAACCGGTGAACTTACATACAGATATTTCAATCCAAATAACCCACCTGCAAATGATGGCACATATGCCTTCCAGTCTTTAGCGGTGAACATGCGTGGATTTGTTCAAAATGCAGCAAACGGTAATAACAATGTTGTTCTTAATAGTGAATTTAGATTGCCTGTATTTACTACGCTATTCAGCAAGCCAATAAATAATGCTTTTTTAAGAAATTTTCAGCTTACTCAATTTATAGATCTAGGTACAGCCTGGAACGGAAGATTTGATAAACTTAAAAGACCAAATATTGTATACGGCAATGAACCTGTTCAGGTTAATATTAAGGCCGGCGGTATAGGACCATTTCTTGGGGGTTATGGCTTTGGCGTAAGAAGTACGCTACTGGGCTACTTTGTTAAGCTTGATGCAGGCTGGCCAATGACAGGCATCTTTGATCAAAAGCCAAAAATCTATTTGAGTCTTGGTTTAGACTTTTAGCATCCGGGGTGTGAACTAATTATAAAGGCTTCTTGTAAAGACGTCTTTTTTTATTGCTATAGCAAAAGGTCTTAACTAAATTCATTCAACACGTTTAATAAAATTTTGCAGGCAGTTTCTATTTCCTGGGGAGATATAATTAATGGCGGCGCTATTCTTAAACAATCAGGTGCAAATAAAAACCAATCAGTAAAAACACCTTTCAATAATAGTTGATCAATAACATTTTTAGCCTGTGTATGATCTTTAAATCGCACCGATATCATTAAACCTTTTGCTGAAACATTTTGTATCAATTGATGAATAAGTAAATCTTTAAATAATTGCCCTTTCTCAAAAACCTTATCTATCCAGTTTTCTTCAATTAAAATTTGCATTGAAGCAAGGCCGGCTGCACAACAAACAGGATGTCCACCGAATGTATTAATGTGACCTAAAACGGGATTGGAGGCAAAGTTTTGCATTAAAGTTTTATCTGCCACAAAAGCTCCAAGCGGCATGCCACCACCAAGGGCTTTACCAAGCAAAAGAATATCAGGAACAACGTCAAATTGTTCAAAAGCCCACAATGTTCCATTTCGGCCAAAGCCGCATTGTATTTCATCAAGCACCAATAAAACACCAGTGTCGGAACATCGTTGTCTTAAAGCCTTCAGCCAGCCATCCACGGGTGGCAGAACGCCGGCTTCTGCCTGTATAGTTTCAGCAATTACACAAGCTGTGTTTTCAGTAATGTTTTGCAATTGCGAAAAGTCATTATAGTCTAAATGCAGGATATCAGGCAATAAAGGCCTATAGGCATTTCTCCAGTATTCATCACCCATAATACTCAAAGCGCCTTGTGTACTTCCGTGATAAGAATTCTTAAAAGCCACGATTTGCGATCTTCCCGTGAAACGTTTTGCAAGCTTCATACTGCCTTCAGTAGCTTCTGTGCCTGATGCTGTAAAAAAAACACAATTTAAATTTCCAGGAAGATGGCTTGTGAGATATTGCGCATATCTTGTTTGAGGTGATTGTATAAGCTCACCGAAAACCATTATATGTAAATAGTGGTCAAGCTGTTGATGAATTGCTTTTAAAACGGCCGGATGACGATGGCCGGTATTACCGACACTTATGCCTCCAATCAGGTCAATATATTGTTTGCCGTCAACATCCCAGAGTTTACAACCTTCTGCCTTCACTATTTCTAGAGCTAAGGGAGCTAAAGATGTAGGCGCAAGATGTTCAAAAAATAATTGCCTGTTTGATATGGCTGAACTTTTATCTAAAAGACCTTTCGGCTCCCTGGTAATATCCATTGCACAAATATCGTGTTACGACAATCATCTAAGTGTAATATAGATACCAGCGGTATAAAATTTTCAATAAAAATAGCAGTACTTTAATTTGTTTTTAAATATTTAGCCATGTCAATCATACTTACAATAAACGGCGTTCAACCAACGTTTGGACGTAATTGCTTTATCGCACCAAATGCTACCATAACAGGCGCTGTAATGATGGGCGATGATTGCAGCGTTTGGTTTAATGCAGTTTTAAGAGGAGATGTAAATAGTATTCGCATGGGAAATAAGGTAAACATTCAGGATGGCGCTATTGTGCATTGTACTTATAAAAGAGCAGCAACACAAATAGGAAACAATGTAAGTGTGGGACATAATGCAATAGTTCATGGCTGCACTATACATGATAATGTGCTTGTAGGGATGGGGGCAATAGTGATGGATCATGCGGAGGTTAGCAGTAACGTAATTATAGCTGCAGGCTCCGTGGTACTTGAAAATACTAAAGTTGAAGAAGGCTGCGTCTATGCAGGTGTGCCTGCAAAAAAGGTAAAAGATATATCACCGGAAATGATAAAGGGTGAAATAAATAGAATAGCCGAGAGTTATGTGATGTATGCGGAATGGTATAAATAGGTTAGCTTTTTATTAACAAATATCGAAGTAAACTAATACGTACTTATTTAATCAAACAGTTTCAGAATGATAAAAAAAATAACATACATTCTTTTGATCACTGCTTTTTGTTCAAGCTGTTCCATGTTCAAATCAAAGTACGGCTGCCCAACAAATGGCAAAAATATTGGAGCTGAAAAAGTTGTCTCCGGTGATAAAAAAGCTATTAAAGCAGCAGCAAAGGCAAAAAAATTTAGAGCCTGATAAAATATCAAAAATAAAATCCATTTTCTATCAAAACTATAAACCATTTTTTATGTGCTATCATTTAAAAACAAAGTACGGTGGAACTGAAGCCGTTATTGATGACAACTGCGGAATTTCAAAATTCTATCTAATTGCAGACACCCTATCATCTCAACTAAAGGTTATCTTTTTAAACCAGGTTGATGATGCTGAAACGCTTGATTGGGATTTTCAATATAAGAACCATTTTCTCACACTACACTACAATACTTTTAACGGTGTTTCCATATTACCTCACAGCACTAAAGCTTTAGATAAGGAAAACAAAGCCGTGCTAGAAGTAGCTAACTTTTTAGAAAGTATGGCTTATTAGTGCATAGTAAGTAGCATTTAATTGTACTTATCCGCCATTGTATTTAAAATATTGATATACCCATTATACCTGGATATGGAGATAATGCCATCGTCTAGGGCTTGCTTCACGGCGCAGCCCGGTTCATTAATATGGACACAGTTATTAAACTGGCATTGCGGTAAGAGTCTCCGCATTTCAGGAAAGTAATGCGCCAGTTCGTATTGATCAATATCAGATAAAGCAAATTCTCTTAAGCCTGGCGTATCAATAATTTTTCCGCCTTCTTCTAAATCAAACATTTCTGCAAAGGTGGTTGTGTGCAGTCCTTTACCGCTCCAGCCGCTTACATCCTGGGTTTTAATCTTTGATGCCGGCAATACATAATTTACAAAAGAAGATTTTCCAACACCTGAATGCCCGGACATTAGCGAAGTTTTATTATGCAATAAGGCTGCTAACTCATGAAGCCCGGTTTTATTTACAACGCTTATCAGCAGCACTTTGTAGCCAATAGAGTTATAGATGTTGCTAAGTGTTTCATATTTTTTATGATCATTTTTATTAAAGTCATCGGCCTTGTTGAAAACAAGAATGGCATTGACATGATAAGCTTCTGAAGCCACTAAAAATCTATCAATAAAACCGGTGGATGTCTTAGGATTTTTTACGGTTGCAAATAGAATAGATTGATCAAGATTGGAGGCAATAATATGATGTTGATTTTTATTGTGAGGTGATTGCCGGATAATATAATTTTTACGATCAACTATCAGGTCAATCACAGCCGTGTTTTCTTCACCGGCTTCCATCTCAATATTTACCATATCACCAACGGCAACAGGATTAGTTGACGTAATTCCTTCCATTTTAAACCTGCCTTTAACACGGGCTTTATAGATGTTGCCATCCCCAGTTTTAACCACATACCAGCTACCAGTTGATTTGTAGACCAATGCCTCCATACGTGCAAGTTATGGTTTGATGAAGTGTTTTAAAAATATTGATAGAGGTGTAAAGGTTAATGTGCCTACGGAAACTTTCTGAACAGTGTATACCGGAAAAGCACTTCCAAAAACAGGCATATCATACCGATAAATACAAATGGATAAAACTTTTCAGAATACCGGTGATAGGTTGTGATCTCAACTTTTGTCCTTTCCAGTCGTCCTATTTCGTTATATATTTTTTGAAGACTTTCGTCATCTTTCGCACGGAAATAACTGCCACCTGTTTCAGCAGATATTGACATCAATAGTTTTTCATCGATCGCTACCTTTTCATTTTGCATTACTACACCCATTGGTGTATTAACAGGAGTTGGTGCATAACCTTCCGTGCCAACACCTATAGTGTACACTTTTATTTTAAAAGCCTTCGCGATTTCCTTAGCAGTTGATGGATCAATTAAGCCACCATTATTAACGCCATCCGTAAGCAGGATAATAACCTTGCTTTTTGCTTTGCTGGTTCTTAAGCGGTCAACGCTTGTAGCCAGGCCTGAACCAATCGCAGTACCATCTTCAAGCAAACCATTTCTTATTTGTTCAATTTGTAATTTAAGTATACCATGATCTGTTGTTAGGGGACATTGTGTAAAGCTCTCACCGGAAAAAATTACTATACCAATGCGGTCAGTTAACCGTTGATCTATAAAGTCAGATGCCACTTTTTTTGCAGCTTCAAGCCGGTTTGTCGTAAAATCCTGCGCCGTCATGCTACCACTAACATCAATACATAAAATAATATCGATGCCTTCGCCGGAAGTTTGCTGCTCATCGTTAGGCGTTTGTGGCCTTGCCAAAGCAACTATTAAACATGTAAGGCATAATAACCTTAAGGCGAATGGCAAATGCCGCATGCTGCTCTTCCAGGAAGATGCTGATTTAAAACCTTTCAAAGTAGACATCGAAACTGAAGCTTGTTCCTTTCTGCCTTTAATTACTTTATAGGCTAGTAGTAAAGGAATTAGTATTAGCAGGTACAAAAACCACGGATACCCAAAAACGATATTTTTAAAATAATCAGTTATCACTTTTAACATTCAGGGTTTTATGTTCAATATCTGAGATAACTTTTCTCACATTAATAAGTGAACCTGCACTTTCTTCAACTGTTGGTTGAAACTTAGCAAATTTTACAGCATCCGCCATTTTAAAACTATTGGCAGTTATCGCGATCATGTCCCGGGAAATTTGCTTGTTATTTAGTCTTAGCAAAAGCTCATCAGTAGTTAGTTTATCGATAGACTCGTCAAATTTTCTTGACGAATATGTTTTAAAGATTTTAGTAAGCGTTGTATGAAATTGTTTTGTTTGTCCTGAAGACAATAATGCCGATTTTTCAAGAGTATTCAAAGCCTGAATCGCTTCATCAATAGCCGACGGTTTTGGTAAAGCAACTTTCTTCGCCGGTTGTTTTTTCTTTCTGTTTTTTATGAGATAATAAATCAAAAAGATAACGAGAAGTGCACTAAGTATTGCAGCTATCTTCATCCACAATGGCCATTCATCCTTAACAGCAATGATAGTTTTAATATCATGGAAAGGCAGAACCGAATCTGCCGGAGAGTAGGCTACCTGAACCTTAAATGATTCTGTTAGCAGATCAAGAGCGGCATTATCAGCTTTTGATCTAAAACTGACCTGCAATGGTGGTAGTGATCTTAATCCGGAATCGAAACTTGTGATAACAATAGACTGGCTAACTTTTAATTGTCCATTGCTTTCAACACTATCAGGCTTCTTTCTTTCAATTACTTCAAAATGATCAACGCTATCCGGAAGTACAAACCACTGTAGATTATAAACGTCAGGAGAATAAGTTGTTTCAACGTGTAGAGTAATTGGCTCGCCAATAAGTATTTTGTACTTATCTAACGACGATTGAATAGTAGGCCTTTGCGCAAAAGAGGTTGAGGAGAAAAACAGTATAAAGCCAAATGCAAATGTGTAACGCCATTTTAGCAGGAGATAATGCAATTTGTTTTCGATGCTAAATGTTGAGGACATGCTTGCTAACTTCTTTTGATAAAAAACTCCTGCAAAACCTTTACGTAATCATCGTCTGTTCTTAAATGAAGAAGATCAGCACCTGCTTTTCTAAAAGTCGTTTTCGTTTGGTCGCTATGGTGTAAAAAATGTTGTTGATAGTTATGGCGGGTTAAAACGTTACCGGTATCAATCCATTTGTTTTGACCTGTTTCAAAATCTTCAACCTGTATCATCCCTATTTCAGGCAACTGCATATCCATTTTATCGTATATTTTCAGGCCGATCACATCATGCCTTTTAGCAACAACCCGTAGATCATCTTCATAACGTTCATCAAGCATATCACTCATTATAAACGCAATACTTTTTTGCCTTGACATACGATTGAAAAACTTTAGCGCTTCTGCCAGGTTAGTGCCTTTACCTTTCGGTTCTACCGTTAACAATTCTCTTACAATAAATAAAGCATGTTGTTTGCCTTTTTTAGGAGCAATGTATTTTTCTACTTTGTCACTGAAAAATATTACACCTACTTTATCATTATTATTAATGGCGGAAAAAGTAAGCACAGCGCCTATTTCCGTAATCATATCCCTTTTACGCTGCACGGTTGTGCCAAATAATGAGCTGGCACTAATGTCCACAAGAAGTATAACATTAAGCTCTCTTTCCTCTTCAAAAACTTTTGTAAAAGGATGCGAATAACGGGCACTTACATTCCAGTCAATAAATCTGATATCATCACCGTGATCATATTCACGCACTTCTCTAAAACTCATACCGCGGCCTTTAAAGGCAGAATGGTATTCACCAGTGAACATGTGCGTTGTTAAGCGCCGGCTGATGATTTCCAGCTCTTTTACTTTTTTTAATATGTCAGCAATAGCGAGCAATGATGCCGGTTTATAATTATCAAGAAATATAATTTATGGCACGTTTACAGCCCTGATGATTTCATCTATCATCATTTCAACATTTACATTTTCTGCTTCTGCTTCGTAGGTAAGACCGATACGGTGACGCAAAACATCTTTACTGATGTTTCTTACATCTTCCGGAATTACATAACCTCTTTTATTGAGATAAGCATAAGCTTTTGAAGCAAGTGCAAGATTTATGCTTGCCCTCGGTGAACCACCAAAGCTGATTAATGGTTTTAGTTTGGGAAGATTGTATTTGTCAGGGTACCGCGTTGCAAATACGATGTCAATAATGTATTGCTCAACCTTTTCATCCATATAAACCTGGCGAACCAATTCTCTTGCCTGTAATATTTCATCTGTAGAAACAACAGCTTGCAACGTTGGTGATTTTAAACCCTGCACATTTTGCCTTATGATAAGTTGCTCCTCAGCTTTACTGGGATAATCAATAACAACCTTCAACATAAACCGGTCAACCTGGGCTTCAGGCAAAGGATAAGTTCCTTCCTGTTCAATGGGGTTTTGCGTAGCAAGCACTAAAAAAGGTTCATCTAATAAATAAGAAGATGTGCCGATGGTAACCTGCCGTTCCTGCATCGCTTCCAGTAAGGCACTCTGCACTTTTGCCGGTGCCCTGTTAATCTCATCAGCCAAAATAAAGTTAGCGAATATCGGACCCTTCCTTACTACGAATTCATTTTTTTGCTGGTTGTAGATCATTGTACCAACTACGTCTGCCGGTAAAAGATCAGGCGTAAACTGAATCCTGCTGAACTTCGCATTAATAGTCTGCGCAAGTGATTTTATAGATAAGGTTTTTGCCAGCCCCGGAACACCTTCTAGAAGCACATGACCATTGCTTAACAGGCCAATCATAAGCCGTTCTATCATGTGGCTTTGCCCGACAATAGCCTTCCCAATTTCACTATGAATTTTTTCGATAAAGCCGGCAGAATAAGTTATTCTTTCGTTCAATAACCTAATATCTTCAGCGGTTTGTAACATACAATGTGATTGAAATAATGAAGCGTGCAAAATACGAACTACCTATTAACAAATATGCTGCCATCGGTTAATGGCATAAAAAAGTTGTGATATAAGTATAGATTTAAACGCTTTTAAATGAAAAGTTTATTAGCTCAAGTACTTTGCAACGATTGGTACTCGCCTGCCAACACCAAATGCTTTCGGTGAAACCCGGATAATCGGGCAAAACTGATTCCGCTTGTATTCATTAACATTTACCATTTTTAAGATGCGGTCCACAAGCTGACTATCATAACCTAAAACTTTAATCTGGCCCGGCCCCTGAACACGTTCTATATATTGGTACAAAATTTTATCAAGAACTTCATAAGGCGGCAGGCTGTCACTATCTTTTTGATCTGGTTTTAACTCAGCTGAGGGTGCTTTTTCTAAAATGTTTATCGGGATTATCTCTTTAGCAGCATTGATATATTTGGCCAGTTCAAATATTTGTAATTTATAACAGTCACCCAGCACGCCAAGGCCGCCTGCCATGTCACCGTATAACGTTCCATAACCGGTAGCCAGTTCACTTTTATTAGATGTATTAAGCAGTATGTAATTAAATTTATTTGCTATCGCCATTAAAATGTTTCCTCTTGTCCGGCTCTGAATATTTTCTTCAGCAAGACTAAAGGGAAGATCTTTAAAGATTGGTTTAAGCTCACTTAAGAAAGCATCATAAACATTTTTTATTGATATGATGTGATAAGGATTACCAAGCGTGTTACTTAATTGTTCAGCATCTGTTACAGAATGTGAAGATGAATATTCTGATGGTAATAAAATGGCTGTAACATTTTCTGCTCCTAATGCCTTACAAGCAAGCGCAAGTGTTACAGCACTATCAATGCCGCCGCTGCTGCCAAGAATGGCTTTTATAAAACCCATCTTTTTAAAGTAATCTGTAATGCCTAATAGGATGGCGTCGTGTATCTGGGGGATATTTAATGTTTCAGTTAAATGAACAGGCTCCAACAAAATATAAGCGCTGGCCGCTGCAGGTTCAATTACCGGCTCGTTTATAGTGCCGTCATCATTCAATTCAACGCCATCTAATGCTTCAATAAATTGCGGAAGCTGTTTACATAAATTTCCATCCCGATCAAAAATGAGAGAGGCGCCATCAAAAACAACTTCAGTCTGGCTGCCAACACCGTTGCAATAAAAAAGTGGCAGATGATATTTTGTTACGTTTGATTTAATGGTGGCTTTGCGGTCTTCAACATGGGTATAGTCAAAGGGCGAAGCTGAGATGTTGATCATCACATCAGGCTTTTGTTCCATCAGCTTATCCATCGGACAAATCCTGTACAGTGGATTATGGCCGAGGTTCCAGATGTCTTCACAAATGGTTATTGCCAGGCGTTTTCCTTTAAATTCAAAAACATTCCAACTAAAAGCTGGCTCAAAGTAGCGGTTCTCATCAAACACATCATAAGTAGGTAAACAGGTTTTATGCGCAACGCCAATTACTTCTTTTTGATAGATTAAAAACGCCCCGTTAAAAAGGTCTTTACCTTCCAGGGACACATTATGATCTGGTGCGCCGATAACAATACCTATATCATCTGTATAAGCCTTAATTGTTTCTATGGCTTCATAACATCTATCAATAAAATCTTTAAAGTCTACAAAATCTCTGGGCGGATACCCACAAATACAGAGCTCACTAAACACTAATAAATCAACATTATGATGTTTTGCCTCTTTAATAGCTTCAATGATCTTTGCTGTATTGTGCTCAAAATTGCCAATGTGATAATTTTGCTGCGCAAGAAATATTTTCATTTTGTAAAATTAGCAGATAATTTCATGAGCCTTTTGTAACAATCATATTTAGGCAGTGTAACATGGTCAAATTTTTATGTGTGATATTGGGGGCGTTGTGGTTATTATCCTGTAACAACAAATCGGCTGCGCCAGATGTGTCCAACATTAAAATTGATATACATGTTTTGCGATTTGAACAAGATTTTTTTGCGCTTGACACCAATGATCTTGTTAATCAAACGCAACAGCTCAATAAAAAATATCCCGGATTTTTACAAGATTATTTCAATAGCATTTTAGGGCTTAACGCGAACGCTATTCTCGCCGGCGATACAGAACAGTTAAGAGGCGTGAAAACCTTTATCAGGGATTATACCGGCATGAAAGATTCGGCGGAAAAAGTGTTTAGGAATTTTTCAAAAGAAGAAAAGGACATTGAACAATCGCTACGCTTTTTAAAATATTATTTTCCTTCTTATAAAACACCCGCAAATGTTATAACGTTTATCGGCCCGATTGATGCTTTTTTTGAAACATCATTTGGCACACAAGGTGATATAATTACGCCAAATGGACTCGCAACAGGTTTGCAACTTCATCTTGGCAATAATTTTTCTTTTTATAAAAGTGAGCAAGGGATGGAGCTCTATCCGGAATACATATCAAGAAATTTTACACCAGATCATATACCGGTAAACTGTATGAAGAATATTATTGATGATATGTATCCCACAAAGCCTTCAACAAAGTCTCTAATAGAGTTAATGGTCGAAAGAGGTAAAAGGCTGTATCTGCTTGATAAACTTTTGCCTGAGCTTGCTGAGTTCATGAAGATCAATTATACGATTAAACAAATGGAAGATGCCTATAAAAACGAAGCCGTTATTTGGGATTTCTTTTTGAGAAATGATTTATTAAATAACGAAGAACAAAATATCACCAAAAATTATATCGGTGAAAGTCCGAAGACACAAGAGCTGGGCGAAGATGCACCTGGTAATCTGGGATCATTTACAGGCTGGCAGATTGTAAAAAAATTTATGTCAAAAAATCTTGATGTGTCGCTAGATAGTTTGATGAAAATAGAGCCAAGAGAAGTGTTTGATAAGGCTAAGTATAAGCCAAAGATATAAAGGGTTGGTCTTTTGCTGATAGCTGTTGACTTTTCCGTCTCATAAATTCGTAGCTATTAGCTGAGGTGATAGTAACTAGTTTAACTTCGCCGGAACAATCAATTCAAAAGGCGGAATATTTACTAAAAAGGTTTGCTTGGAGTAGGTATTCTCCATAAAGTAGGTACCATGCATTTTACCCATTTCGGTTTTTAGATTGCAGCCACTAACGTACTGGTATTTTTCGCCTGGTTCAATCTGCGGCTGTACACCAATAACACCTTCGCCTTCAACTTCGCGATGGCTGCAATCACTGTCAAAAATATACCAGTGACGCCTTAATAATTGAATGGGATAAATATTATTGTTTTCTAAAGTAATCCTGT
>JBDSRT010000020.1:0-2681 GCA_039929165.1 Ginsengibacter sp. | reverse complement strand
ATGAATAAAGAACTCGCCAGTTACCAGGCTGTAACCGCTGAAGAAATAATGGAAGAGAGTAATAATATTTTCAAAGCTGACAATAGTAACACGCTTTATTACTACTCAAAAAATTAATCAACCAACCGCTAAAATGTCGGTTTCAAATAAATATGTTGGATAGAAAAGCAACCCCTCCGGTTAGAGATACCGTAGACCTTAATCTCAGTTTAAAGCCTTACGAAAAATATACATTAAATAACGGTGTACCGGTGTATGCTGTTAATGCCGGCGCCGAAAGCGTGTTAGTGCTGGAACTGAATTTTAAAGCCGGTAATAATTTTGATTCACAAAACCTGGAAGCTTATGCTGCCAACCATTTATTAAAAAATGGTACAACGCAGCGGTCTGCATTTGAAATAAATGAACACTTTGATTATTACGGCGCTTACCTTTCCCGTAGTTGTCAAAATGAAACAGCAAATATTACGTTGCACTGTCTTTCCAAGCATTTGCCCAAACTGTTACATGTTATAAGAGACCTCGTAACTGATTCAATTTATCCTGAGCAGGAACTGGACATCTTCGTAAAAAATCATAAACAACAATTATCTGTAAACCTGCTTAAATGCGAGTTTATAGCAAATAGGTTGAATGATGTGTATTTATATGGTGAAGCACATCCTTATGCAAAGTTTAGTTCTAATGCAGATTATGATGCACTAAATGTTGATCAGCTAAAAGCTTTCTATGGCAAGTATTATCTTAATGGAAGTTGCACCATTTTTACAGCGGGCCAATTGCCGGATAACTTCTTTGCCTTGCTAGACGAAAATTTTGGTGATCTTTCTATCGGAAATAAAATAATTATTCCTGAATTTATAGCTCAGCCGGCAATACAAAAAAAGTTCAGGATTGATAATGATCCTGAAGGTGTGCAGGGTGCAATCAGGCTAAGCCGGCCTTTCCCAAACCGTCATCATCCCGATTTTAAGAATGCTATCATTTTAAATACGTTATTTGGCGGTTTTTTCGGTTCCAGATTAATGAATAACATAAGGGAAGAGAAAGGCTACACTTATGGGATCTCCAGTTATCTGCAAAATCATATACAACAAAGCGCCTGGGTTATAAGTACAGAAGCAGGCAAAACTGTTTGCGAGGATACCATCAAAGAAGTATACAAAGAAATGCAGTTGTTGAGGGAAGAGCCCGTAGATACTGAAGAACTTCTATTAGTTAAGAACTACCTCATGGGTTCTTATTTGGGAGATTTAGATGGACCTTTCCAGATTATTGCCAGGTGGAAAAATCTTATCTTGAATAACCTCGATGAATCATATTTTTATAACTCTATGCAGGCTATAAAAAATATCAGCGAAACAGATATACAGTCGCTTGCCAACAGGTATTTACAGCCCGAAGATTTTTATGAGCTTGTTGTGGTTTAAATTAGCCATCAAAAAATGTTATGAAATTTCTTCTGCAATTATTAATTACTGCTGTTGTAACTTATGTACTTGCTATGCTTCTGGGCTCACATGTGCAGTTAAATTCCTTTGGTACAGCCCTTGTTTTTGCTTTAGTGCTGGCTTTCTTAAACGCTATTATTAAGCCTTTGTTGGTCATATTAACTTTACCAATTACTATAATTACACTTGGTTTGTTTCTACTTATTATAAATGTTCTCATCATTTTATTGGCAGATCATTTTGTTTCAGGTATTAAGATTGATGGGTTTCTATGGGCACTTATTTTTGGCTTCCTGCTTACTATTCTTTCTTCAATATTGAATTCATTATTAGGAGATAAAAGTTAACTCCTTTTTATCACGGCTTTCTGAATTACTACAGATGCAATTTGACTCTCAAGGCCTTTCTACGGATAAACTGATATCATTCTACAAAGCAATCCTTCTGCCGCGGATGATAGAAGAAAAAATGCTTATACTATTAAGACAGGGAAAAATTTCAAAATGGTTTAGTGGTATTGGGCAGGAAGCTATTGCAGTTGGTGCAACACTTGCGTTGCAGCCCAATGAATGGATAATGCCTTTGCATAGAAATCTTGGTGTGTTCACAACAAGACAAATGCCATTATCTAAACTGTTTAAGCAATGGCAAGGTTTAAAAGATGGCTACAGTAAAGGCAGGGAAAGAAGTTTTCATTTTGGTTCTAAGGAACATTTTGTCTGCGGTATGATCTCTCATCTTGGTCCGCAACTGGCCGTAGCTGCAGGTGCTGCACTTGCTTACAAATTAAAAAAAGAGAACAAAGTTTCTCTTGCTTTTACCGGAGAAGGCGGTACAAGCGAAGGAGATTTTCATGAAGCCTTAAATGTTGCGGCAGTTTGGGATTTACCGGTAATATTCATCATTGAAAATAATGGTTACGGTTTAAGTACACCATCATCTGAACAATTTAAATGCGAGAACCTGGTTGATAAAGCAAAAGGTTATGGCATGGAGAGTATCCAGATAGATGGCAATAATCTGTTAACTGTTTACGACACTATAAAAGGGGTAAGAGAATACTGCATTAAAAATCAAAAGCCTTATTTAATTGAATGCACAACGTTCCGCATGCGTGGACATGAAGAAGCCAGTGGCGTAAAATATGTTCCACCAAAACTGTTTGAACTGTGGAAGTTAAAAGATCCGGTTCAAGCTTTTGAAGATTATCTTTTTTCAGAAAATATTCTA
>JBDSRT010000019.1:0-10148 GCA_039929165.1 Ginsengibacter sp. | reverse complement strand
CTCGATCTTACAAAGGCACATCATTTTGTACTGTCGCATAATTATTTGCTCAATCGTAGCCTTCGGCTGAAGACAGAGTTATATTATCAGCAATTATATAATGTACCGGTAAGCGCAGACTATGCTAAAACATTCTCTACCCTTAACGTAATCGAAGAATATTTAACCGACCCATTGGTTAACAAAGGCAAGGGCAGGAACTATGGAGCTGAGCTATCTATTGAAAAATATTTGAGCAATAATTTCTACTGGACACTAAGCAACTCTTTTTACCAATCAAAATATAAAGCATTAGATGGTGTGGAAAGAAACACAAGGTTCAATGGCAATCACGTCAATACATTACTGGCAGGAAAAGAATTTGTTTCCGAGCGTAAATCAAAAACATTCGGCATCAACATAAAAACTATTTATGCAGGCGGGTTACAAAACACGCCAATAGATCTTGCTGAATCACGAATAAAGGGATACGCAGTATATAAAGAACAAGAGGCTTTTACTTTACAAAACTCATCCTACTTCCGTACTGATGTGCGGGCTAGTATGAAGTGGAACAAAAACAAAAGAACCAATACATTGTCGCTTGATTTGCAAAATGTAACCAATCGGGCAAACGTATATAGCCAATGGTTTGATCCGAGACATGGAAGTGTGAGATATTACTACCAGAACGGATTGATACCAGTATTAAATTATAAAGTTGAATTTTAAAAAATTAGAAAACAATAAAGTAAGATTATGAAGAAGCTACCTGTTTTAATTATCGCGGCCATTATGCTGGTCCTTTCCTCCTGCAAAAAGATTAACGGCGAAGGCGATTTAATAACGGAGACCAGGACCACCGGAGATTTTTCCGGCATCGACAGCCGCATATCAGGCGATGTAATGTATATGCAGGGTACTGAGTATAAAATAGAATTGACTGCCCAGCCAAACGTTTTGAACGTAATTGAAACACCTATCATCAATAACAAAGTAGTTATCAGGTTTAAAGATGACGTGAGGGTACGTTCACACGAGCAGATTACTGTGAAAATAACCGCACCTTCCATCAACAGTATTGACTTAAGCGGATCTGGAAATGTTACAGCACTAAGCCCAGTAAATGGCAATGCGCTTTATTTTAAGTTAAGTGGTTCTGGAAATTTATCGCTGCCTTCCGTTATAACCACCAGTCTTGAGGCTACTATAAGCGGCTCAGGAAATATCTCTATTAGCAACGGTAGTACTGTTACACAAACTTTTAGGATAAGCGGTAGTGGGAATATCGACGCACAAAATGTAGCCGGTAAATCCGCAATTACCAGCACTTCAGGCTCTGGCACAATTAAATTGAATGCTACAGAAACATTGGACGTAACAATTTCCGGCAGCGGCTCCGTGTTTTATTCCGGTAGGCCAATTATCAAGACTAATATATCAGGATCGGGCCATGTAACTCATCTTTAAGCTTTATTATTCTAATCAAAAGAGATTTGAAAGCAACATGCTTCTTGATAAGCGCTACATAATTTTATTTGATACTTTTTAAGTTATAATCAGTCGCTGGCTTACTTGAAAATTATTTAAGCTTTTTCAACTGTGGAATAGCTGCACGATTAAACATAAATTTCATGCAATTAAATCCCCACATTAAAAGACATGAAAGGTTTTTATTTCGTTTTTTGCTTAAACCGCACTCATTTTGATTGGCACACAATTCAATGATCCTAATATTTTATTGGTACAATTATGAAGACGAGTCTGGATGCTTCAACAAGATCCCGAGCTTTTAAAAGACGTACGTATCAACACTGACTTTAATCAGGTAAGCAGGCTTGCTCGGTTAGCCCAGATAAAATCATAGAAAATGAAAAAAATATTTCGCTATAATGGATTATCATTAGTATTTGGATCACTCTTTTTGATTTGCTGGGTATTTCAAACGCTTACCGGGTACAAAGAAAATAATCTTGAACTTGAAGAGAAAGGTGTCGCAGCATTAAGTGTAAGCCAATACCTTCATTCGGGCCATTTTATAGAATCAACATTTGAAAACTGGGAAAGCGAATTTCTACAAATGGCAATGTTTGTGGCTCTTAGCGCTTTCTTATTTCAAAAGGGATCCTCAGAATCAAACGACCCTGATCATCAGGAACCTGATGAAAGTGTTATTACTATAAAAAAACGTTTGCCCAAATTTCTTCAAAACCCCTTAGGCATTTTTCTTTATGGCTATTCATTAAGTATAGCGTTTTTTGCTTTATTTCTTATTTGTTTTATACTACACTGGTATGGCAGTATGAAAGATTATAATCTCGAACAACATTTAAAACGGGAACCACTTGCGGGGTTTTGGAAGTACTTAACAAATAATCGTTTATGGTTTGAATCATTTCAAAACTGGCAAAGCGAATTTTTAGCAGTGCTTTGTATGGTTGTGTTAAGTATCTTTTTAAGACATAAAGGATCAGCACAATCAAAGAAGCTCACAGATGCCAATTCTAAAACGGGCTAGGTGACTCTTGTTGAGCCCACCTACAAGCATCTATGCATTAGACAATTCACCGTAGGCAATAGTTACTTATCAAAGAATAGTAAGAGGTTTTAGTTATCAGGAGTTTATTACCAACTTTATTATGGACAATTGAATGTTAGGCTAAAGAAATTTGCTTAAGTTTACTACTTGTGTTTAATATCCTAAACATCGTCTGGTAATATGACTAGCTATTTTAGAAAATTACCACTTCCCTTAAAGTTCATATTTATCGGTGTTTTCCCTTTCGCATTTATGGTTTACCTGACTTTACAGGTTTATAGCGACCAAACTGAAAGGCTTGATCTTGTGAAAAGCCTCTTACTCCGCATCAGGCAAACGTCAAATATAAATGATCTTATAAATGAGCTGGAACTTGAAAGAAAATATAGTGATTATGCGCTCAAAAATGAAAATTCAATAAATCTTTTGCCACAAAGAAGCTATACAGATATGGCAATTAAGAAGTTGCAGGATAGCCCGGATCTTTTGTTGTCCGATTTTAAGAGCTATACTTTTTTAGATGATTTGTCAAAGGAGAGGCACATGATTGATACAAGCCGAAAGCAGCAGGAGTCGGTAATGTATTACTATACCAATATTATCTACAGGCTTAATACACTTAATGCTATACCCGGCGGAGCAGTTAGTTATATAAGACCTGCCTATAAAGACATGGTTGCGCAGAAACTTGTTTCAGAGATGGCAACATTTTTAGGCATCATTACAACAAACGTCTATAATCTGTTATACTCCCGTAAAGATGTTTATAATACTTTGATGGAAACACGTAGCATATATGATGTTTATAAATCTTATGAAAGGGAGTTTTACGTTAAGGCTGACCCATCTTTAATTGCGGCATATGATTCTATAAGAAAGACAGAACATTTAGCAATCGCTATAAATTATATAGACACTCTTTTTCAAACTTTCAGGCTCGATAGCTCACGCAGTGCGTCTGTCTGGGACTATACCTCTTCATCAGGATTGCAGCATTTAAAAGCTTTTCAAAAAAATATATGGCAGACTGTACAGGTAAAAATTAATGAAATTTACAATCATGAAAAGGCATCAAGAAACAGAACTGTAGTGTTCCTGGCAGTTGCACTACTTTTTATTATCGGTGTGGTACTGTATACTTTAAAGGTAATAACCACGATGCTTAATGAGTTAAAAGATGCAGCAAACAAAATATCCAAAGGCCATACCGGCATTGAGTTTCACAATGTACCTAACGATGTTATTGGAAGCCTGGCGAAGTCTATATCAGACATTGATGATAATAATAGAATTCTAAGTAAGGCAGCAAATGCAATAGGTAAAGGTGATTTCAATGTAAGTATTCAACCACGCAACAATAATGATTTACTTGGCAATTCAATTCTTCAAATGAAAAAGAATCTTGAATATTCTACTAAGGAGAATGAAGAACTGATGCGAAAAAAAGACGAGTTTATGAGTGTAGCCAGTCATGAATTAAAAACGCCAATTACCAGTGTGAAAGGGGCATTGCAGATTGTTGAACGCTTTACGCTTAATGATGAACATATGAAAGCTGTGCAGCCATTTGTGCAACAGGCTAACAGGCAGGTTAATAAATTAACGGCCATTATCAATGATCTGCTTGACATTACTAAAATACAGTCAGGGCAACTTAAACTGTTCATTTCTGAGTTCACTGCGAGGGAACTACTTGACGAATGCTATGAGCAAGTCAGGTTTAGTTTAAACGGCCATAGTATTATTATGAAAGGAGATCTTGACAAGAAAATCAGTGCTGATAAATATAGGATGGAACAGGTCATGAATAATCTTATCTCAAACGCTCTTAAATATTC
This sequence comes from Ginsengibacter sp., assembly GCA_039929165.1. Classification (GTDB taxonomy): domain Bacteria; phylum Bacteroidota; class Bacteroidia; order Chitinophagales; family Chitinophagaceae; genus Ginsengibacter. The sequence goes on along the minus strand of JBDSRT010000019.1, from coordinate 5,792 downwards.
ACCCGGAAAAAGCGAAGTCCTCATAGAAGTTGAACATCAGGCCGATAGTATTAAAATTTCAGTAACAGATTATGGTATTGGCATAGCTAAAGAAAAAATTCCCTACATCTTCGGCCGTTTCTTTAGAGTTGAAGAAACATCTCAAAGTTTTTCAGGCCTTGGTCTTGGGTTATACATATCATCCGAAATTGTTAGACGTCACCAGGGAAACATTGGTGTTACTTCAGAAGCCGGCATTGGTACAACTTTTTGGTTAAATATTCCGCTGCACCTGGGTTGATATTAAGTAATTTAAATCCTGCTGGCGCAGATACGCAGCGTTAGAAAGGATGCTTTGACCTAGCTGTGCCAATTAGTAATGACTACTTCTAAATAAAGCCATTTCTTATTCTTAAACATAAGCAGAAAATATAAGTTTGCCGATATAATAAAAAGGCTCACCAGAAACTAGATTATGTAAATTACAACTTGCCTGGCGGCAGCCAGGCATTTTCTGTAGAAGTGGGATTTGCTGCCAAGGCTGAGGATGGAAATTACTAGTGCAATAGACTATTAGCAGGCAAGGGACTTTTAGAAATTATAACAACATTCTGGCTCACCATTCCTGCTTAGCACCAACACATAATCAACTAATTCAATTTATACGCTGCTACAGTTTTTGCAAAAAAAGTAGGTACGTAAATTATTTTCTTTACAGCATCGTACCCAATATCTGCAGTGTTTCTTTTTGCCTCATGAGTGTCAAGCAGTGTTTGGATGTCTCCATTAGCAGAAACATAAAAGATATAACCGGCCCAGGCGCTTACTAAAAAATCACCATTACCAATAGGTTCTACGCCATCGCCACCTTGCGGCAATTCTGCAATGGGTGTTATCTTTTTATCAGGGTCTGCTTTTATAAATGATTTTCCTGAAGCTATGATCAACTCTTTTTTTACAGCTCTCAAACCATTAACGCCATTCATATCTGCAAGAAATAACGATGGTTTATCTTTTTCTATGCGCCATATTTTTGAGGTTTTCGAATCTGAAACATATACAACTCCATTGTCCGAAATGGTAATATCATTCAATCCCTGGGCGCTATCAATGGCTATTTTATTTAGAATTTTACCATTAGTTACATCTATTGCAACAACCTCACTTATATCGGCTACATAAAGTTTATTCTCATATAAGCCCATTCCTTTAGGTGCATTTAAACCGCTGACCCAGGTGGAATCAAACCCGGTACCATCAGTATTTAATCTGCCAATGCCGCCTTTGCCATCCGCTTCCCACGGCCCACCATTTATTAAAGAAACATACAGGATATTTTTTTTCAGATCTGGTAACACAGACTCAGGAATTGCAACAATTGAGTCAGTTTCCCAGAGCTTTTCAACACTATGTTTTTGCGTATATCCAATTATAGGAGACAACAAAATAAGAACATAAAATATATGTTTCATAGTAAAGTATTTAAGTACGCCTTTTGGCATTGTTAAGTTATAAAACAAATGTAAATAAGAAACATGTAGTAACATTTCTAAAAAAGTATTTCCCAAAAAATAGCAGTCTTATTCTATTAGTTTTCATAATTATATATTTTCTATATTCATCCATATGAAATCTTTCAATTTACTCTCCTCCACATCCCTCTTAATATTTTTACTTCTACTTGGCTGCAGATCAACGAAAGAAATCAAATCCCCGCCGGGTGATAAAGCTGATTTTTCGTTTGTGCTTATTCCATCTGAACAATTTGTTTTTAATTCCTTCGTGGATTGTAATATGGCAACCGTATGGGTTAAGGATACTTTTAGAATTTTCCCGGGCAAATATGGCGAAGATCCATTGTGGGGAGAAGCGCATGAGCTCAAGTATGCCAGTGGAAGCACAGTAGATGAAGTGTTCAGCAGGAAGCCTGAAGATTTTATCGAACCCGTTATGCCTTTGAATGTTTCACCAGGAATGGACGGTCTTCATGGTGCCGTATGGTTTGAAACCTTATATAAGGAGCCAAATGATGTAACAGAGAAAACATTGTACGCTTTATATCATAATGAAAATTATCCTTCGACGCTTCCTTACGATTCTGCTACAGGCAAGGGATATAAAGATGTAAACTGGCCACAGGGTCTTAAAGGCCCTGAAACGAAAACTGCTGTTTGCCGAATTGGTATAATGAAGTCTATTGATGGTGGCAAAAGCTGGCAGAACAAGGGTATCGTACTTGAAGACTACCAATCCAGATTGATTTTACGACCGCATAACACAGGGATAAATTTTGCAGGTGGTGTTGGAGATCCTTCTGCAGTAGCCAATGGCAAATACTTATATATTTTTTACGGTGAATATGGCTTCCCTGGCCAATATGATCCATCTAAATATGATACTGTTACTGAATGGAAAGGCCAATGTATAAGTATGGCAAGAATCTTATTATCAGATCTCGATAAACCTGAATTACAGGCTGAACGCTGGAATGGAAAAGGGTTTAAAGCAAGTGCTGATGGAATAGGTTCTCCGGTCAGTTCAATTCAAATTCCTTTGTCGGAGGGCGGTGGACCGGCTTCTTCACCCACAGCAAAATATTATTGGGGGCCTTCAGTTAGCTGGAATACATATTTAAATTGCTGGGTTATGCTGATGGCAAAGGCAGAAGGCCCATCATGGAAAGGCAACAGCATTTATATTTCTTTCAATAAGAATAAAGATTTTTCTGATGGTAATTCTTCACAACAGTGGACAACACCTAAATTGCTTTTGAAAAAAGAAGGACATACACTATGGTATCCATCTTTACAGCCCGTCAACAGTGCTTCAGACAAATCAAATAAATATACCTCGCTGCAGTTAGGGCAAAAGGCAAGGTTATTTTTTAAGGATATGGACAGCACGAATAGCCGTTATTTATCTGAATATTTTATAGAGTTTAAGAAGTGACAATCATCTAAACGTTATAAGTGTTGGTCATTAATCATAGATAACTCTTGATGATTGCTTCAAGCGCTGCCGATTTTTCAATAAGTAGATCTAATAAACGCAATTGGTTTTTTGCACGGTTCAGATTATGTCCGGGATATTTTGCGCCATAATAAATATCACAATTCAGATGATCAGTTAAAAAGCGAAGAGCTTGCATATAGATCAATACCTTTCCGGCATATAAAAATTCGTTTTTTTCAAGAGGCAGTAACACTGTGGCCATCTCCTGTAAATACCCACTAATAATGGCTTCAAAAATGTTTTCTCTAACATCTATTTTATCAAGATCAATTTCTTCTTCATTCGCCGGAGATAAATACGTTCTAAACATATCGCCAATGTCACTAAAAAAATACCCTGGCATTATCGTATCCAGGTCAATCACACATAGCCCCAGATTATTCTCATTAAACAATACATTGCTGATCTTGGTGTCATGATGCATCACTCGTAATAAAAGATTTTCTCCAGAAGTGAGTACTTCAAATTTTTCAACAATGTTTCTATGCTGCTTTACCTGCTTAATTATTTCACCTGAAGAGTTAATTCGTTCTTTGTCACCGTTTTCAACAGCAATTAAAAATTGCCTGTAGCGTAAAGTAAGATTGTGAAAATCAGGAATCGTAATTTTCAATTGAGATACGTCGAAACCTGCAAGCAGCCTGGTGAATTTGGCAAATTGTTTAGCAGCTTCATATGCTTCCTGCGTGGTTTTGACCACATTAATTGAATGGCTTTTTTTTGCAAAAGGAAACAGGCGAAAATATTTTTTATCTACAAAAATTAAACCTTCGCCATTTATTGAATTGATAGGCGTCGGTATAAAATAATCTGGAAAATATTTTTTTAAATAAGATGTAACCTTTTCAATGTTTGCCGATAGATCATAAGGTTTTTTAAATACAGTGTTATTGATCTGTTGAAGCACATATTGATCTTGAGCTACTGAAACTAACCAGGTAGCGTTTATCAAACCACCTGATATTTGTTTAAAATTTGTTGATGCAGGCTTTAAGCCAAACTGTTCAGTTATTTCAAAAAGTTCATTGCTGAGCTGGCTTTGCATTTGGCTGTTCGGTTATCTATTTGCAATAGTAAGGAAGATTACTAAATGTATATTTGTTTAAGAAGGTGTTATCAACTAAAAACTTTCAATATAATTATGGCTACGACAATTAAAGTTGGTTTAATTGGGTTTGGTGTTGGCGGACAGGTTTTTCATGCACCGCTGTTAACTACTATAAAAGGCCTGGAACTTATAAGTATAAGGGCGTCAAAAGCTGACCAGGTGGCGGCAGCAAATGCCAGGTATCCGGCAGCAAAAGTGGTTGCAACAACAGAGGAAATTTTCAATGACGATGAAGTTAATCTGGTCGTAATTTCTACACCAAACAGTGCCCATTTGCCTTTGGCAGCAGCAGCACTCAACGCCGGCAAACACGTGGTGGTTGATAAGCCATTTACGATAACTACGAAAGATGCAGACGAATTAATAGCTCTCGCAAAACAGAAAGATCGTCTACTGACGGTTTATCATAACCGGCGCTTTGATGGGGACTTTGACACTTTAAAAAAGATTATAAAGCATGGCTGGCTTGGTGATGTAGTTGAGATTGAGAGCAGGTTTGACCGCTTCAGGAATTTTTTAAAGCCGGATGCGTGGCGTGAAGATGATCAGCCTGGCGCAGGCATTTTGTATGATCTTGGTTCGCACCTGATAGACCAGGCACTTGATTTATTTGGCTTGCCTAAAGCTGTTACTGCAGATTTGCGTTGCCAGCGTGAAGGCTCTAAGGTTACAGATAATTTTGAAGTTGTTCTTCATTATGATAGGGTAAAATATAGCATGAAGGCAGGTATGCTAGTAAAAGAAAATCTGCCAAGATTTTCCGTGTTTGGTACACAGGGTTCGTTTACAAAATACGGCTTAGATGTGCAGGAGGAAGCCCTAAAGGCTGGCCTTACGCCGTTGACTAAAACAAATTGGGGCGTAGAATCAGAAGCCACCTGGGGGAGGATTAATACGGAATATAATGGTGTGCATGTTACCGGTAAGGTAGAAAGTGGTGTCAGCAATTATGCTGATTTTTATAAGAATGTATATAATGCCATTGCCAATAATGAACCTTTGAAAGTAACTGCAGAACAGGCCCGCAACACTATCAGGATCATTGAACTTGCCATACAAAGCCAGGCCGAAAGAAGAACAATAGACTATACCGATTAAATATGGATTTAAAAAAAGCAGCTGCTGAGGAAGCGCTAAAGTTTATACAACCTAACACAATTATCGGGTTAGGTGCTGGCTCTACTATCGCACATTTGGCTCACATGATAAAAGCAAAGTTCGGTTCAAACATGCCCTTAAGTGTTTGCTCGTCTTCGTTTACAACGCTGGCTATATTGAAAGATTTACAGTTCAACATTGTGTCAATAAATGATATTGATGGTATAGATATTTATTTCGATGGCTGTGATGAAGTTGATGGAGATCTTAATGCATTAAAAAGCGGCGGCGGTATACACACCTTGGAAAAGTTACATGCAAGTCTTTCGAAAACTTTTATAATACTCGGAGATGAGCAAAAGCTTGTTAAACAATTTACTGGAAATATACCTTTAGTGTCAGAAATTTTGCCCTTAGCCTCGTCCTATGTTTTCAATCAAATACAAAATTTATTTAGACCGTCGAAAATGGATTGGCGAATGAGCAAGAATAGTGATGGACCGCTTACCACCGCGTCCGGCAATTATTTATTGGATATTTATTTCACTGCCTGGCCGGAACTTTCTATACTTAACACTACATTGAAACAACTCAC
>JBDSRT010000018.1:0-5085 GCA_039929165.1 Ginsengibacter sp. | reverse complement strand
ATTTATATTTATTACAAACCGTCACAGGCAAAGTGCCTGTTGCAGAAATATTACCCTTTAAAAACTCCAAGGCAATTTTCTGAGTAAAACTATCATCTTCATAACAGGCCATAAGATTAGGGGCATCACAGAAATATTTAATGGCATATGGATTACCAAAAACCAAGGTGAATGTCTGCGGATATTTTTTAAAAGCATTTGCAAGAGCAATTGCTTTCTGTGAAATTCCAAAATTATTGGAGGGATATCTTGCATACCCATGAATGCCAACGATAATGTTTTTATAGCGTTGGCTTATAGCATTAGCCAATGAATCAGCATTTGCTGAATCGTTATAATCATAATAAAATACATCAGCGTTATAATTTGACTTTAGGTTTTTGGCAATGGTGTTATCAGCAGATATACCAATGCCTACATAAGCCGTAGTTTTTTGCTTTTTGTGATCTAATGATAGCTGAGGCAGTTTACCTGACAAACTGAGTAAAGTAATAGCCTGTTTGGCTACTCGTAATTTCATTTCTTTTAAACTATCATTAAGGTCAGCAGCAAGATGCGATGTGTCTATAACAACGGCTTGGGTTCCGATATATTTATACTTCGCATACAACACTTTTTTACATCTGCTGTTGATATCTTCTTCAGTCAATAAACAATCTGTAATTGCTTTATTTATTTTTTTAATACTGCCCGGGATGTCCGCTGGCAGGCATAACATATCATTACCTGCAATCAAGGCTTCCGCCGAAATTTCGCCACCGGGAAAAAACTTAGCTACGCCCTGCATGTTAAGGGCATCTGTAAAAGTTAATCCCTGGTAATGCAGGTCATCTCTAAGTAAACCAGTCACATTTTTTTTTGAGATTGAGGTTGCACGATTAGCCGAAGAATCAATTGCCGGAATATAAAGATGCGCAACCATAACACTTGCCACCCCGGCTTTAAATAATTCTTTGAAAGGATATAGCTCAAGCGAATCAAGAGCACCGGTAGATTTATTAATGACCGGCAGATCTTTGTGTGAATCGACAGACACATCGCCATGGCCGGGAAAATGTTTAGCGCAGGCCATCACACCGTTATCCTGTAAACCGTTCATATAAGCTTTACCCAATAGAGCGACCTTATATTTATCTTCTCCAAACGACCTATCGTTAATTACAGGATTTAGCGGATTATTATTGATATCAACAACGGGCGCATAATTTACATGAATGCCGGCACGCCTGCATTGGTTGGCAACCAGTTTACCATAATCATATACCAAAGATGCATCCTGTACCGCACCTAACATGAGTTGATGATTAAGCGGCAGCACACTATCGTAGCGCATACCAAGTCCCCATTCCGCATCAATACAAACCATTAAAGGCGTTTTTGCCGCAGCCTGGAAACGGTTTACCATATTGGCTTGTTTTACAGGCCCGCCCTGGAACAAGACAACGCCGCCAATATTATAAGTATTGATGGCGTCAATTATTTTATCATCATAAAAGTTTACACCGGTCGCGGTTTTTTCACTTACACGTAATAGCATTAACTGTGTTACGCGTTCCTGTGGGGTAAGGGAATTGAATACACTATCAACCCAATGCGTTGCGGAAGAATCAACCTGTGCGTTTGAAAAAAATCCAATAAGTATTGAAAAAAAAATCATCAATACTTTCCCTGTTCTTTCGAATTTCATGAGCACAATTTAGTAAGAGTTATATAACTGAAACTGTTAAGCTGAGTTTTATATGAGAAGAACTGGCCTTTAATAATTCTGTAAGATTATCATAAAGCTGATGTATGCGGATTACTGCCGTTTTAAATTTAATTTTGCCCCTTGTTTGCAACTTACTATTTGCTGTAAGTAGTGCGACAACTTAAATCTTTTTTCCTTGCCGGATATTATCAAATTATTAGCTGAAAATATTGCCAACCAGATTGCTGCGGGGGAAGTTATACAACGGCCAGCCAGTGCTGTTAAGGAACTTTTAGAGAATGCGATCGATGCAGGCGCTACGGAAATACAGCTTCATGTAAATGATGCCGGTAAAGCATTAATACAGGTAATTGATAATGGCAAAGGCATGAGTGAAACTGACGCCAGGATGAGTTTCGAGCGACATGCCACTTCCAAAATTCAAAATATTGATGATCTCTTTCATATAAAAACTATGGGCTTTAGAGGAGAAGCTTTGGCGAGTATAGCCGGTGTAGCGCAGGTAGAATTAAGAACAAAAAATGCTACCGATATAACGGGTACCTGTATCGAGATTGAGAATAGCCAGGTTAAAAGTCAACAACCGATTGCTGCTGCACAGGGCACAACTATCTCTATGAAGAACTTGTTTTTTAATGTGCCGGCACGCCGGAACTTTTTAAAAAGCAATGCCTCTGAAATGCGGCATATCATTGATGAATTTTCCAGGGTGGCCATGGCTTTCCCGGCTGTATTTTTTTCACTGACTTCCAACGGACAGGAAGTGTTTCACCTGGAAAAAGGAACGCTTAAACAAAGGCTTGTACAAATACTTGGTAATAATTATACATCAAAACTTGTAACGGTTAACGAAGACACAGATTATATGAATATCTACGGCTTTGTGGGCAAGCCTGATGTAGCAAAGAAAACCCGTGGTGACCAGTTCTTTTTTGTGAATAACCGGTTTATAAAAAGTGCTTATTTAAACCATGCGGTGATGAATGCCTTTAGTGATATGATTGCAAAGGACAGCTACCCAATGTATGCTTTGTTTATAGATATTGATCCCTCAAGGCTTGACATAAATGTGCACCCGACCAAACAGGAAATAAAGTTTGAAGATGAAAAACTGATCTATGCTTTTGTACAATCGGCGGTAAAACATGCACTGGCGCAATTCAGCATTTCACCAACGCTTGATTTTGAGCTGGACATTTCTATTCAACAAACGGAAGCGGTAAGTAAACCCTTTACCGATCAACAAAAATCATCGGCTGCTTCTTCTTCTCTGTTCAATACATTTACGCAAAAGCACCAGGCGCATTTTATTGAGCGAAAAAGTAACCTGCAGGCATGGGATGAAACCTCAACACCGGCACAGGAAAAAATAACATCACAGCCTGATTTTTTTGATGAGTTTTCAAACCGGAATTTTACAAGCCTTATATCCTCGCAGGACATCAATAGAATCCCGACCGGTGATAATTTTATTCAGTTACATCAGACATTCATTATTTCTCAAAACAACAATGGCTTTATCGCTATTCACCAGCAAAATGCACATGAGAGAATTCTTTATGAAAAGTTTGCCAATGCAGTAAAAGGCAAACCCATTGCAACACAGCGAAGTTTATTTCCTTTGAATATTACGCTTACACCGCATGACGCTGTTATAATGACTGAGTTGTTTGGTGATCTGCAATTATTAGGCTACCAGGTTGAGCCTTTTGGTAGCAATACGTTTATCATACAGGGTACACCCGCCGATGTTATTGAAGGCAATGAAAAGGTAAGCCTGGAAAATATGCTTGAACATTACAAAAATTTCAGCAATGATCTTAAGTATTCTAAACGGGAAAAACTGTTACGGTCAATGGCTTGGCAAAATGCTGTAAAACCTGGTCAGTCCTTGACTCAGAAGGAAATGAGAACACTGACTGATGATCTTTTTAACTGCGAGATCCCGAATGTGACACCTAACGGAAAGCCTTGTTATCTCGAGTTTAAAAAGGATGAATTGAATAAAATGTTCGGCAGATAACTATAATCTTTCCTGCGCTCTCAACCATCTTTCCGGAATTACATTTCGGCTTGCATTTACATAGTCATTATAACTGCAGGCAATCATTTCGTTGCCTGGCAACTGCATCCACCAACGGTTGGTCCTTTTGCTTTGGAGGAACATGGTATCACTGTCTGTAAATACAGTATGATATTCATTAAAATTTTGCTTGTCATCAAAATGTGCTTCATGTTTGCTACGGCTTTTGCCATCTATAAAATACCAGATCATCTGTGAAATTTGTTTGGCAGTATTAAACCTGTAATCCATTTCAGGTTGGTATCCATAAATGCCGGCTGTTGACAACTTTGCACTCATGCCGGCATAGCGCATCAAAGTACAGGCTTCTTCACCCGTAAAACCATTGGGCGAATATTCCGTTGACGGCGCATCACTGTATCGGACAGCGCTGATATCAAAACTCATCAAATCAGTATTGCGAAGAACCGGTTCCATTTCTTCAATGCCCTCTTTTACTACGCCAACTCTAAAACAATCAAACCTGAGCTTATCAAGTGTTTCCAGCATGCGTGGATGAACAAAATAACTTTGAAAACCAATATGATTATAGTGCCTGATAAAGTTAGGCTCACCGGTAAGCATCTCCATTAAAAAACTTTGACTCTTAAGCATTGATTCACTTTTGAGATCAATGGCTGCATCAACTACTGTCGCGTCTATTATCCGCTTTATGTTGCCATACGCATGATACTGCGGTAAGGTTATATCATGTGATCCGCCTATAACAATAACGGTACGTTCCAGTTTTATCAATTCTGTAAGCACCGTGCGTATTGCTGCATAAGTGTCCTGCAAGGCAAGGCCAGGTTTTATGTTGCCTATATCTGCAATAGATACATCGGTGTGCCAGTAGTTAAGCCTATATAATTGTTTACGGACTACATCAGCAGCATCAGATTGTTCCTTCAAGCCAGCGCCACGCTGCTCGTTTACTCCCACCAAAATAATATCTGCTTCCGTAATATCCGGCAAGTCGTTTTCATAAGCTTTTATATAACTACCAAGATTACCATCATTATAGTCTGCGTCATCATTTAAATAATCTAAGTTAATCGGCGTTAAAAATTCATGGAGGTCGTTCATTAAAATTCTTTGTTTAAAATCTTAGATAAATGTCAAATATAAGCATGAGTGAAAAAGCGTAACGAGTGAAATTAATAATGTAAAATTTCAGGTTTTAGAGAGGCTTGAAATCTTGTCATGATGAATGTGGCCTATAAGGAAGACATATATATGGATAGTTTATATCAGATCCTATATTAGTGATACGTAACTTATTTTTGCAGATATGGAGACGATCGAGACTTTGGTA
>JBDSRT010000017.1:0-3147 GCA_039929165.1 Ginsengibacter sp. | reverse complement strand
AACACCGATGATCTTACCACTCTTTAACACAGCATCCGGCATTACCCATTGAAAAGCTTTGCCAATTGCTTTCTTTGGCGTTTGCCAGCCGAGTTGTTTAACGGCTTCCCTGTTAATAATAAAACCTTCACTTTCATCTGTTTTATAAGCCGTAGAAAAAGATCTGCCTTCCACAACTTTCATCTTAAGTGTGTTTACAAAATCATGGTCTATAAATAACATTTGCATGCTCCTGTTTTGATTAATCGCAGAACTCTCATCGTGTATGAGATTAACAGGTATTTGTGTGCTTGGAATAGTTGCGGCGGCTGCAACAGAAATTACGCCGGGTGTATTTAAAAGTGATGTTTTAAAGGTTTGCAATTTTACAGAATCAGGGTTTCGCTCAACAGTAACTATAATCACTTTCTCTTTATCAAAGCCCAGCTTTTTATTTTGAATAAACTGCATTTGCTGATACACCAATATTGTGCTGGCAATAAGTGTTATAGAAATAACAAACTGAAGTGTTACCAGCGCTTTCCTCAATAATGTGCCCTTTCGGCTTTTTTGAAATGAACCCTTTAAAACTTCTACCGGTTTAAAAGATGATAAAACAATTGCAGGGTAAATACCGGAGAGCAGCCCTACAATACCTGTTAGTGCAATAAGAGAGAGGATAAGTTTATAATTTGACTTCCAGTTAAAATGAATGGTTCGTTCTGATAGCTGGTTGAAGGTGGGAAGAATTAAAATGACTATGACTATGGAAACGATTAAAGCAAAAAAAGCTACTAATAGTGATTCAGAAAGAAATTGTTTCATGAGTTGCCTGCGTTCTGCGCCTACAACTTTTCTCATGCCAACTTCTTTTGCCCGTTTAATAGAGCGCACAGTAGACAGGTTCATGAAATTTAAACAGGCAATCAGCAAAACAAATAATGCTATCCCTGAAAAAATATATACATAAGTGATATCTCCGTTCGCCTGCAGCTCACCCACCAGTTGAGAATGGAGATGAATATCAGTTAAAGGCTGAAGATGTATCTCCTGCTTACCATCTGCATTGGGATTATTATCAATGTATTTTTTAGAAAAAGAGGCCAGCTTGCTTTCCAATGTTTTTTGAGAAGAACCTTTTGCAAGCAGCACATAAGTATGATGCATGTGGTATGACCATAACTGGCTGATATCTCCCAGGGTTGACATGGAAAGCAAGGCATCAAAAGTCATATGCGAATTGGGAGAGGGCTCATCTGCAATTCCCGTTACCTGAACATTTATGGTGCCTGTAAAACCTGTATTGCATTCCAGGGTCTTACCTATAGGATCCTCCTTACCAAAATACTTTTTGGCAGCTTGCTGAGTAAGCACTATGGTATTGGGCTGGCTTAAAGCATCGGCATTACCTCTTAATAATTTAAATGAAAACACTTTAAAAAAATTGGAATCTACCAGCAGTAAATTTTTTGAGAAGGCATGCTCTTTTCCGGTACGGCCAAGAAGGGTCTTTTCATCTTTTAATACTCTAACCACCTGTTTTACTTCGGGATAATCTTTTTGAATTAAAGGCGCCCATGCAGCAGGAGTTACAGCAAGATTTATTTTTCCTGATGGTCCACCTTCGGCTATTGATGTAACCCTGAATATGTTTGCTGCACCCTTATGAAACTTATCAAAACTTAACTCATGCAGTACAAACATGGCCATAAGTATGCAACAGGCTAAACCAACTGAAAGCCCGAAAATATTTATAGAAGCCGAAACCTTATTTGTAACAAGATTGCGCCATGCTATTTTAAAGTTGTTCTTCCACATAACTTTTAGTTTTAGTTCGATTTAAGAAAGAAAATTTTATCAGTGTGTACAGATTCTCTTATCGCCAATGGATTTGGCAATTTTATACCTAAGCCAAAATCTACATGACCATTATCATTTTTATCAATGAAGACACCTTCTAAAAAAATTTTGCTTCCATCAGAATTAATCTTGGTGGCTGTGAATAAAGCATCTTTTAAGATATTTTGTTTTACTAAACTCATTTGATGCAAGAAAAGTAGCCCGGTCTTTTTCGGTTGCCTGTTGTGCGGTAGCTGCATAATTGAAAAGGATTAAAACCGTGATAAGGATGTTGATACTTTTCATTAGTGCGGTTTAATTATTAAAATCAAAAATTATTGTCTTCTTACTTATAAATAAAAAAACAAGCGTTTGTAGTTTATTCAGTTCTTAAACTTTTTACCGGGTTGGCATTAGCGGCTTTTAAGGCCTGTATAGAAATAGTGGCAAACGCAACTAATGTTGCGCATATCGCAGAGATTGCAAAAATCCACAATGATATATCCACCCGGTAAGCAAAATCTTCCAGCCATTTGCTCATAGATGCCCAGGCCACAGGAAAAGCTATTAATGCAGCAATCAAAACCAATTTTAAAAAATCTTTAGACAAAAGACCGACGATATTTCCTGCACCGGCACCAAGTACTTTTCTTATACCAATTTCTTTGATGCGTTGGCTAATGGCAAAGGCTGACAACCCAAGTAAACCAAGACACGCAATGAATATGGCTATGCCTGAAAACACTGAAAATATAATGCCCTGCTTTTGTTCCGATGCATAGAGTTTTTCAAAACGACTATCTAAAAAATTATATTCATATGGTGTTTCAGGTAAAAATTTCTTCCATGTTTGTTCTATGTGAGCCAGGGCACCCTTCAAATTATTTCCAGAAACTTTTACGGAGATCCCATTATAATTACCGGAAGAAAACGCCATAAAAAATACAAGCGGCAGTATACGTTGGTGAAGCGATTCAAAATGAAAATCATTAACCACGCCAATAATATTACCCTTTCTGCCGCCGTAAGTAAATTGCTTACCTATGGCGCTTTCATTATTTTTTAAACCAAGGGCTTTTACAGCAGTTTCATTTATAACATAAGCGGATGTATCTGTAGTAAATGTTTTTGAAAAGTTGCGTCCGGCAACAGTTTTAATACCATAAGCAGTTACAAAATCTTCATCAGTAACAACAAATTTTATATCGGCTTTAGAAGGTTCTGTGGTATTGCCGGTATCTAATTGTGAGCCCATGGCATCAAGCAGGCGACCGGTTGGTATACGGCTGGAGCGTGCCACATTTTGTACATTACTGTTTGATAACAAAG
>JBDSRT010000016.1:0-3680 GCA_039929165.1 Ginsengibacter sp. | reverse complement strand
TAAAAACCTTTGCTTCTGAACCCATAGCCATCTTTAAAGGATGGCTTTTTTTGTTTAGCCAAAGTCTATTAATATTTGCGATTTATTTAAGTCAAATAAGATCTTTATCCAAAATAACATCAGTGACTGAAAGAAAGCCCATAAAAGATATTCTTGCTGAAGCCAAAACTGCTGAAGGCGAAGCGCAGCCTATTAATGCCGTAACATTATATGAACAGGCCTTAAAACAGGATACATTAAATGAGCAAGCCTACGGCAGGCTGATGGTGATCTACAGAAAACAAAAAGACAGCCAGAAAGAGCTGGCCATAATTAATACGGCATTAGCGGCTTACAAGCAATTCTATAAAACACAACAACGCACTACCAAAACAATAACTACGCTTAGTAATAAACTGAACAAAGCTTTTGGCTTGACAGATAAAAAAGGCAACAGCGTTTATTTGCCTGAGCCTTTAGCCACCTGCGAAAAAGGAAAGATCTGTTGCTTAAGAAGAAAAAGAAAAAAAAGATTTAAGATGCTTCGTAATGGTGAGCACCTCGTTATTCACAACGCTTGTTAGAACGAACTCTTCCCGGTTTAATTTTATATGTAGCCTTCATGAACTTAAGCCTTGGTTACTGTAAATACTTTTTCACATGAAATCTATTTAAATTCTTTATCAGTGTTTAAAAATTTGAAGTGTCATTAAATATTTTGATTTAACTTTTTTAAAAATTTATGTCGTCATCCCGCAGATCGTTTACAAAAAATGCCATAGGTATGGCCGGCCTTTTTAACCTGTCGTCTTTGTCTTCATCACCGGTATCAACAAAGGATAAAAAATTAAAAGTTGTTTGCGTAGGCGGTCATCCTGACGATCCTGAAAGTGGCTGTGGCGGTACATTAGCTATGCTGGCATCGGCAGGTCATATGGTTATAATAATTTATTTAACCCGGGGAGAAGCAGGTATTACCGGGGCCTCGCATGCTGATGCTGCAGCCATAAGATCTAAAGAAGCTGTTGCTGCATGCACTATACTAAATGCAAAGCCAGTGTTTGCCGGCCAGGTAGATGGAGACACTATTATAAATAATGAATGGGTGAATAAATTGCAGGCATTGATCGCTGCCGAAAAGCCGGACGTTGTGTTTACCCATTGGCCGATTGACTCTCATAAAGATCACCAGGCGGCGAGTCTGCTGACTATACAAAGCTGGGTTAGGCTTGGTAAAACTTTTGCTTTGTACTTTTTTGAAGTTTGCGTCGGAAGTCAAACTATGGGCTTTAAGCCGACAGATTATGTAGATATTACTGCAACCCGTGAGCAAAAAAGAAAAGCCCTGCTTTGCCACACCAGTCAAAATCCACCGGGCATTTATGCTTCGTCAGATTGCAACCATACCTTAATGGAAAACTTCAGAGGGATTGAAATAAATACAAGTGCCGCAGAAGCTTTTGTAAAGATGAGTGGCGGCAATTTACAATTTTGATGGGCATAACGCTTTTTTCTTATGTAGAATAATAAGCCGATATTGAATCTTCCATCTCAAATAAACTTTCAAGTTTTGCAACGAAGAGATATTTTTACTGGTCATTTATAATATGGTTCTAAAACTTGTACCCGTTTTATTTATTGTCACACTGCTTAGCCTGCAATTAAAATCCCAAACGTGTACAACAGCGGGTCAAAATCCTGCTACTGCTTTTCCTGTTTGCGGCACATCCACTTTTTCTCAAAGTATAGTGCCTTATTGTGGTGGCAGATCAGTGCCCGGCCCATGTGATTTTGATGGGCTTACAGATATCAATCCCTTCTGGTATAAGTTTACCTGTTTTACCGGCGGCACACTTGGGTTTTTAATAGTGCCCAATGATCTTGCTGATGACTATGATTGGCAGTTGTTTGATATTACCGGCCATGATCCTGATGAAGTATTTACCAATGCCTCTTTGTTTGTAGCCTGCAACTGGTCTGGCAATCCAGGCAACACCGGCGCATCTATCTCAGGTTCTTCTTTAAGAAACTGTGCTGGTTATGCTTATCCTACTTTCAGTGCAATGCCTTTGTTGGTGCAGGGCCATAATTATATTTTGCTGATCAGTCACTTTACGGTTTTTACGCCTTCACAAAATGGCTATAAATTATCTTTTGATGGTGGCACGGCCAATATTACTGATCCTCTTCTACCCGAAATATTAAGCGCAGCTTCCAGTTGCGATGCAACCAAGATTGTAGTAAGGTTTAATAAAAAATTAAAGTGTAAAAGTCTTGCGGCAGATGGCAGTGATTTTTCCATTTCACCTGCTATTGCCTCGATCATTGCAGCAAGTGGCGCAGGTTGCAATACTGGTTTCGATATGGATTCGGTAACACTAACAGTTGATAGGCCACTGCAACCGGGAAATTATACTGTTACCATGAAAGACGGAGGCGATGCTAATACTTTACTAGATGCCTGTGACCGGGAAATTCCGGCAGGAGATAACGTACCGCTAACAATCCTGCCTTTGTTTCCTACGCCAATGGATAGCTTAACGACTATTGGTTGTTCGCCACAAACATTGCAACTTGTATTTAAAAAAAATATTCTTTGTAGCTCTATTGCTGCAAATGGAAGTGATTTTAATATAACCGGCACAACGCCTGTTAGTGTATTAAATGTACAAGGAAATTGTACAAGCGGTGTTACAAATGTGATCAACGTTACACTATCTGCACCTATTGCAACACAGGGCAATTATACTATTACACTAGTACGGGGCAATGATGGTAATACAATTTTTGATGAGTGTGGCCAGGAAACACCTGCGGGTTCAGCCTTAAGCTTTTCTACAAAAGATACAGTATCTGCAGACTTTACTTTTAATGTGATTAAGGGTTGTAAAACTGATGTTATTAGTTTTAATCACGATGGCCGCAATGGTATTAATCAATGGTTATGGAGTTTGGCTGACCTGGGTACAAGTAACCAACAAAATCCTGTTGCGACTTATACTGTTTTTGGTTCGAAGCAAATAGCGCTTGCCGTTACCAACGGGGTATGTTCTGACACTGCTTTTAATACTATTTTATTAGATAATACTTTAACGGCTGCTTTTGAAACGAATAATCTTTTATGCCCTGAAGATGCGGCTACATTTATTAATAACAGCGTCGGCGATATCACTAATTATTATTGGGACTTTGGCAATGGTACAAGCAGTTCTTCACAAACGCCGCCACCTTTGCACTACCCGGTTTTAAGCCTTGAGAAGATTTACAATGTGCGCCTGATCGTAAAAAATAGTGATGGCTGTTTCGATACAATTACAAATGCCATTAATGTTTTAAAGAGCTGTTATATCGCGGTGCCAAATGCTTTCACGCCTAACGGCGATGGCCTGAATGATTATCTCTATCCAACAAACGCCTACAAAGCAGATAGCCTGGAATTCAGTGTTTATAACCGTTTAGGCCAGTTAGTTTTTCATACCACTAACTGGACCGTAAAGTGGGATGGATCTTTTAAAGGTCTGCCGCAAGACCAGGCCATTTTCGTATGGACGCTTTCATATACAAACCGTGACAGTCGGAAACGAATTTTTCAAAAGGGGAGTACAATGTTGATCCGTTAACTTATTCTCCAAGTACAGAACGCAAAGCAATATACTTATCAAGGCTCTTCATATTATGGCCTTTGTCTCTCATAGATTTAA
>JBDSRT010000015.1:0-2693 GCA_039929165.1 Ginsengibacter sp. | reverse complement strand
AGAGATTTTTTTGAAGCCTTCGCCGGTTCAAAAAAGAAGTTTACCAATAATGTATTGGCTAATGTAGATAACAATGATGTTTGGCGTGTTGGCTTTATTACACAGGAAGATATGGGCCAGTTTGCTTTAAATGATTATGTAGCCGTGTATGTACCCATGGCTTATTCCGTTGCCGGCAATGTTTATATTATTCCGAAAGATAGAGTAAGGGCAATTACAAATATCAGTGCTGCACAAAGCATGAAGTTTGCTGTAA
Source organism: Ginsengibacter sp. (assembly GCA_039929165.1). Classification (GTDB taxonomy): domain Bacteria; phylum Bacteroidota; class Bacteroidia; order Chitinophagales; family Chitinophagaceae; genus Ginsengibacter. The sequence goes on along the minus strand of JBDSRT010000015.1, from coordinate 2,437 downwards.
GTGGTGGCGTAACTGATGTTGTAGAAATTTAGCGTTTTAAACAGCTACATTAGCATGTGAAAAAAATACTCCTGTTAGTCATCTTATCCGGTGTTTGTGTTAAAAGCTATTGCTGGGGATTTTATGCACACAAAAAAATAAATCATTACGCTGTCTTTCTTTTGCCACCACAAATGCTGGTGTTCTACAAAAGCAACATTGACTTTTTAAGTGAACATGCCGTTGATCCTGATAAACGCAGGTATGCTGTTAAGGATGAAGGCCCAAGGCATTACATTGATATCAACTATTATGGCGAGTATCCTTATGATTCAATGCCACGCAAATGGAATGATGCCGTTTCAAAATATTCAGAAGATACCCTGATGGCTTATGGCATTGTACCCTGGCATATACAGGTTATGCTCGGGCGACTTACTAATGCTTTTAAAGAAAAAAATTTTTCCCGCATTCTTAAAACCACTGCTGAAATAGGCCACTACATTGCAGATGCCCATGTGCCTTTACACGCCAACTCAAACCATAACGGGCAGTATACAAATCAGCGGGGCATACATGGTTTTTGGGAAAGCCGTGTACCCGAATTACTGGCCGAAAAAGAATTTGATTTTTTTATTGGTCATGCAGAGTATATAAAAAACCCGGCAGAATATATTTGGGACGTTGTACTTGAAAGTGCCAAAGCCGCCGATTCAGTGCTGAATTTTGAAAGAGCACTGACAAAAGAATTTCCTGCAGATAGAAAGTATGCATTTGAAGCACGCAACAACATTGTTATCCGTCAATATTCGACAGACTTTACAAAAGCCTTCAATAAAAAACTTAATGGCATGGTGGAAAGACGTATGCGAAAAGCCATTTTCAGCATTAGCTCATTTTGGTACACAGCGTGGGTGAATGCCGGTCAGCCGGATATAACCTCACTTATGAACCAGAGATTTAGTGAAGAAGATCTGAAAGAATTTGAACGCCTTAACGCCCAATGGCGCAGCAGCCCTATAAAAGGACGTGAACATGAGTAAGCGTTTTTAGAAAGTGTTTACTAACTTTAATGCCCCTCATTACCCAATATATATGAACAAGATCATCTTTGGCTTATTCCTTACTATCTTAGTACATCTCACCGCAAGCGCTCAATCCATACTTATACCTTATGGCTCAAACTGGAAATATCTTGATAATGGCAGCAACCAGGGAACAGCATGGGCTTCTCCTTTATTTTCAGATGTAACATGGAAAACAGGTAAAGCCGAATTAGGCTATGGTGATGAGACTACTGTTGTAAATTTTGGTTCTTCATCAACCAATAGATTCATTACCACTTATTTTAGAAAGACGATCACTATTCCCGATACCTCCATTTTTAGCGGATATAAAATATTGATCAGGAAAGATGATGGTGCATTGATTTATATTAATGGTATTGAAGTATCAAGAAAAAATATGCCGACCGGCACTATAAATTATTCGACGCTTGCTCTTGAAGATACGCCTGACGATGGCGACATTCCCGAGCCAAGAACACTTACTATTAAGCAACTAAAGAAAGGTGTAAATGTTATTGCTGTAGAAATACATCAGTCCCGTGGAAACAGCAGTGACATTAGTTTTGACATGGAACTGATAGGTACTTATGGATCACCAAAAATCAGCCGGGGACCATATTTAAATATGGGAACTACAACCGGGGTGATTATAAGATGGCGTACAACAGTGCCTACGCAAAGTAAAGTAACCTATGGTACAAGTTTATCTGCATTAACATCATCTGTTACTGACAGTGTGCTTAAGACAGAACATATCATTCAGTTGAAAGGCTTATCATCAGCTAAAAAATATTTTTATACTATTGGAAATCTATCGACAAAACTGCAGGGCGACAGCAGCAACTATTTTAAAACCTCGCCTTCAACTTCTTCAACGCCAAAGGTGAGAATACTGGCAATGGGCGATATGGGCACCGGTCAATCAACTCAAAAAGATGTTCGGGATGCCTATTTAAATTATCTCGGAAAAAATACCACAGACATTTGGATGCTGCTTGGCGATAACGCTTACAACGCAGGCCTTGACGCAGAATTTCAAACCAACTTTTTTAATAGCTATCAACAGACGCTTACAAAAAATCATGTGTTATGGCCCGCGCCTGGCAATCATGATTATGCTAATTTGTCTGCCCGTCAAAAAGATCATGCTATTGCTTACTTTGATATGTTCTCTTTACCAAAAAGTGCTGAGGCAGGCGGTGTTGCTTCAGGCAATGAAGCGTATTATTCTTATAATTACGCAAACATACATTTTGTTGCCTTAGACTCTTATGGCTGGGAAAGCGGTGATACAAGACTTTACGATACTACAGGTCCACAAATGGTTTGGTTAAAAAAAGATCTTACCGCAAACAAGCAGCCATGGACTGTTGTTTATTTTCATCATCCGC
>JBDSRT010000014.1:0-8337 GCA_039929165.1 Ginsengibacter sp. | reverse complement strand
GGAAACATGAAAAAAGAGACCCGTGAGGTTGGCACTTTTACAGGCTTGTTGTCACAAGGGCCAATGGATGTAGAGATCAGCTATGGCAAGGAAAGTACAATCACTATCGAAGCCGACGATAATTTGTTGCCATATATTGAAACTGCGGTGGAAAATAACAAGCTTATTATCAAGACGAAGAAAAATGTGGGCATCAACTCCAGACATAATCTCAGAGTGCATATTTCTATGACAACTGTATCAACATTGCAATTAAGCGGAAGCGGTAACATCAATGGTTCCGGCGATTTTAGCAATGATGGTAAAACAGACATTGGCATTTCGGGGTCAGGAAATATCAAAATGAGTTTTGACAAATTCAATGAGCTTGAACTTGGTTTATCAGGAAGCGGTAATCTTATATTAAAGGGAAATAATGTGAATAACATTACAGCATCTATCAGCGGCAGCGGAAATATTGAATGCGCAGATATTAATACAAATGATGTTTTTGCGAGGATTAGCGGAAGTGGAAATATTAAAGTGACCGCACAAAAAAGCCTCGATGCAAAAATCAGTGGCAGCGGAAATGTATATTACAAAGGTGTCGCTACAAACATTACAACGAAAAAGTCTGGCAGTGGAGCAGTGATAAAAATGTAATGCATGGTATATAGTTTGAAATAGAAAAACCCGGTATCGACCGGGTTTTTCGTTATACATTAACCTAATAGAAATATAACTATTCCTCAACTGCACCTTCCACCAACACTGTTGTTGTGTTATTAATAACTTCTACAAAACCACTTTGGATTGTATAAAAATCAAAGTTGGCTTTATCTTTCAAAATTTTAAGTCTACCAGCTTTTAATGCGCTTACTAACGGCGCATGTTTATCAAGTACTTCAAACAAACCTGCAATGCCCGGCAACTGCACTCCATAAACATCGCCGCTAAAGATTTTTTTTTCGGGTGTAAGAATTTCTAAGATCATAATATTTGGTATTATAAAATCCAATTAAGCGTTCGCTGCTTCCATCATTTTCTTTCCTTTTTCAATAGCATCTTCTAAAGTTCCTACCAAATTGAAAGCTGCTTCAGGATATTCATCCACTTCTCCATCCATAATCGCATTAAAGCCACGGATAGTATCTTCAATAGGAACCAATACACCTTTTAAACCGGTAAATTGTTCGGCAACGTGAAACGGTTGTGATAAAAACCGCTGAACCCTTCTTGCACGGCTAACCGTTAATTTATCTTCATCACTTAATTCATCTAGACCCAGGATGGCAATAATATCCTGTAATTCCTTATAACGTTGTAGTGTAAGTTTAACCCTGTTGGCACAATCGTAATGAGCATCGCCAACAATGCCCGGTGTTAGTATTCTTGAAGTTGAATCTAATGGATCAACTGCCGGGTAAATACCAAGATCTGCAATTTTCCTGCTCAATACAGTTGTTGCATCAAGATGAGCAAAGGTTGTCGCAGGTGCCGGATCGGTAAGATCATCTGCGGGTACATAAACCGCCTGAACTGATGTGATAGAGCCATTTTTTGTTGAAGTAATTCTTTCCTGCATTAATCCCATTTCAGTGGCCAAAGTAGGCTGATAACCAACGGCCGAAGGCATACGCCCTAATAAAGCGGATACCTCAGAACCTGCCTGTGTAAAACGGAAGATATTGTCTACAAAGAACAAAATGTCTTTTCCTTTTCCTGTACCATCGCCATCACGAAAATATTCCGCAATAGTAAGGCCGCTTAAAGCCACACGGGCTCTTGCTCCGGGTGGTTCATTCATCTGGCCGAACACAAACGTCGCTTTGGAATCTTTAAGGTCTTCCATATTCACAGAATCCAGATCCCACCCACCTTCTTCCATACTATGAATAAACTTATCACCATATTTCATAATACCTGCCTCGATCATCTCACGCATTAGGTCATTGCCTTCACGTGTTCTTTCACCCACACCTGCAAACACTGATAAACCGGCGTAAGCTTTAGCAATATTGTTGATCAGCTCCTGTATCAATACGGTTTTTCCAACACCTGCGCCACCGAATAAACCAATTTTACCACCTTTTGCATAAGGCTCAATAAGATCAATAACCTTAATACCTGTAAATAATATTTCTGAAGCTGTACTTAAATTTTCAAATAATGGCGGTTTGTTATGGATAGCACGACCGTTTTCTTTACTAACCTGTGGCAAACCGTCAATAGCATCTCCTGTTACATTAAAAAGACGGCCATTAATGGCATCACCTGTAGGCATTAAAATTGGTGAACCAAGATCAATAACATCCATTCCTCTAACTAACCCTTCGGTACCATCCATAGCTATACAGCGTACACTATCCTCTCCTAAATGTTGCTGGGTTTCAAGTATGAGTTTATCGCCATTTTGCCTGGTAATTTCAAGCGCATGCAGTATTTCGGGTAATCTGTTTTCGCCGGTAAAATGCACGTCCACAACAGCTCCTATTATCTGTCTTATTTTGCCAATATTTGCCATAAAAATGTGTTAAGCTTAAATTGGCGGCAAAGGTAAGGGGATGATGGGAGAATGTAAAAATCTTACCATCTAAATCGCAGGTAGCTCTCGCTTTTGTTTCCAGCTTTATCTGAGTTCTTATTCAACAACAAGTTTCTTTACTATACTTGCATCGTGCAATTGTAATCTTAACCAATACATACCTCTGCTATTTTTTGGGAGTTCAAGATTCTGCGGGACGCCGGAAATAAGTGTTACTTTTTTTTCAAGTATTTTGTGCCCTGCAGGTGTAGTAACTATTACAGTTCCTAACCCTGAATAACCAGCAGAAATCATCTTTATTGCACCTTTTGTAGGATTAGGATAGATATTTAAAGTATAAGTAAGGAACTGGCGAATAATTGTATTTACAGATGAATAACATTGTTCCCCCTTTTTTGTAGTTATTTTCAAACGATACTCATAAGGCACCAAAGGAGTTACATCATCATCAATCATAGTATAGACTGAATCATTGTTTACAACTGAACTATAAATTTGTGAGAATGATGAACCCTGCGTAGATCTTTCTATTTCTACACGATCTACATTTTGATTATTTTTTACCGCCCATTTTAGCAGAATCTGGCTATTGTTCAAAGCTGACGTGCTTAATCGTGTAGCAGAAAATAGAGCTGTACCAAGACAAGGGTTTTTACAGGAATTCATTGAAAGCGTATTTCCTGACCGTATTATTTCGGCTGCTTCTTCATACGATGGTCTTTTTAAAAAACAGGTGACAGGTTGAGTCATTCCAGCCTTAATCGCTTTTATTTTATTGCCCTCCAAAGTGTTAGCTAATTCATAATTCCCATTTTCAGCATCTATAAAAATTGCTTTTAACCCTCTCGAATCTTGCCTTAAGTCGAAGAATAAACTGTTCGCATCCTGGCCAGATAATCTTTGCCACTCGTTGAAAGAACTAACTAAACTTTCTTGTGCATTGATGTTAGTATTAATATTCCATAGCATATTGCCGCCGCTTACAAGGACATAAATATTATTATCAAGCTTGTCTTTGAAAGATGAATTTCCTTTTTGACTTTTAAATCTGCCAACTACAATATCATTGGGGTTGTTGACGGCGCCAATAAAAATATTTCGGGTTGCTGTAACCTGATCTTTGCTACCAAGTGTTCTACTAAAGAAATTATTTTGCGAACCAGAACCTTGAATATGTATTATTGAATTTGTTATTGAAAGCATTGTATTCGCCTGCATGTCTAACACTGTGATATCAGGTTTCTGATCAGATCGTATCAAAGTATTATTAATCTGTGCTTTTATAGAATTTGTTCCAAGCACTATACCGGTCATTACGTCTTTAAAGCAGGAATTATTTACTAAAACAACTTGCGGCGAAATGTAATTATGACCAACATTTACTACCCTGGAATATCGATCAGTGTAAACATTGTTAAGCGTTAACGTGTCATTATCGGAAGTACTCACAAGCAGACAACTTGTTGAGGTATCAGCAAAAGCAATTACATTATTAAGGTCAACTTTAGCGTAATGTGAGCCATAACTTGTATGAGAATAAATTGCATAAGGAATGTCCAGAAAAATACTGTTGGAAATTTTGTTCATTTTATTAAATCCTTCAGCATTATAAAAAGTTAAGGCAATGTTGCCAATGTTTTTAACGCCTGGTAGAAATAATGAATTATCAATTACACCATTTCTTAAAACCAGGTGATGCACTGCTGCGCCAGGCCCAAAGATTATTTTATTGTAGCTGGAGTTGTAGCCCCCAGGTAACAAGCCATAACCGGCTCCATAACCTCTTACCGATAAGTTTTCAAATTTATTGTTATCATAAACATAGCTGTTCACGGCCCTGTTTCTGGCAGTAACCTCATAGCGAAATCTGGCATGTAAATTTGGCGACTGTCCATCACTGGTATGTATAAAAACCTGTGCAGAATCAGATACTGTTGGAAGCTGATAAAAGGAGCCCGGCGTTATTTCTACATCTTTTATAGATGATTTATAGGATAGAATTTTGCGGGCCGTGAGCGGAACCGTCTTTTCAAGTTCCTTGTCTATTTCAACAACAAAAATATAATTGTATCCACCTACCGGCTCTCCCTTAAAGCCAGCCGTTGGAACTGATTGCATAAAAACATTCTGCATATTTTCAGCTGATTTCCATCCGGAATTATAATCATCAGAACCGTTTAGAATTGCAAAATTGTTTTTGTAAAAAATTCGATCATTATATGTCCCAACCTCTAAAGAAGATGTAGGATTTAAAGCGTCATTGAAATAATTTCCACTTTCTAACCCAATGTTAACGGAACCTTTTTCTAAAACAGTTTTCCTTATTAAGGGTAATGACCCTTCAAATGATCTTAACGGATTTGAGAATATTTTTCCGGCATTTGAATCATTGCCAGAGTTACTTATAAATACGTCAAATTTTTGTTGGGAAAATGTAGAATAATATGCGAATAGCAGTAGTAAAAAGCCAAATATAATTTTCACGTATCCTGATAATTTGCCGGTGTGATTAGTTACCTGTCAAAAAAAAATAATTGGTTTTACCAGGTAAAGTAATTGGACAAGGCACTTGAACAGTGCTGAATTATCAAAGGATTGAAAACTATGTAAAACTAGTCAAGAGATACTTAATTCCCAACCTGTAATTTAATAAGTGTACTGGAGCTGGACGAGGAGGATGAATTGCCGTTACCGCAGCGTGGTGAACCAACAGACGCTACTTTACTGGTAACAGTAATCATTACTTCATCTGCACCTGAATAATTTAAGGCAGGCAAATAACTATAAACCAAACCACTGCTTTTTGTATCCGCAGCTATTTGGCTCATGCTGTAATGTGACGCCTGTTTGGTAATGGCTATCGCAGAAGAATTATCTATAGGAAGTTTATACAACTCGTTAGGTGCTAATTTTACATTAACTGTACTAACCCATTCAGGGTTTGATTGCCGGGCCATTTCTGTTTGCACAGACTCTTTTGAACAGGATTGGCAAAATAAAAGAACGCCTCCTAAAACAAGTGTAAAAAAATAATGCTTTCTCATAACCGTATATTTTATTGAAATTTAATCACTTTTACCGAATTTTTACAAATTAGTTATCAAGTGTATTAGTACGGCCATAACTTCCAAAGGTTGCAAACAAAGCATAAACACTTATATTTTAAATGAGATTGATCCTGGTAGAAGATGCTGAATCCGCACAGCAATTTTTAGACGTTCCTCTTTTGCTTTATCGTCAAGATGTAAATTATATAAGACCACTTGATAAAGATGTGGAAGAAGTTTTTGATGCTGAAAAAAATAAAGCTTTCCGTCATGGCAAGTGTATAAGATGGGTTTTAATATTGGATGGTAAACTTATTGGTAGAGTAGCTGCCTTCATTAGTAATAAGTATAAAAACAAAGGTGATGAACAGCCGACAGGAGGCGTGGGGTTTTTTGAGTGTATAGATGACCAGGCCGCGGCTAACATTTTATTTAAGGCCGCTCAAAACTGGCTTGAAGAAAAGGGCATGCAGGCAATGGATGGGCCTATAAATTTTGGCGAACGAGATCGCTGGTGGGGTTTGGTTATTGAAGGATTTAAGCCGCCAATATATCTTATGAACTATAACCAGCCATATTATCAGAAATTATTTGAAACATACGGCTTTCATATTTTTTATAACCAGATATGCTGGCATTTATTTGTACAAACTACGCTCTCAGATAAATTTTATCAGACGCACCAAAAAATTTCAGAAGACAAGGCATATAAAGCGGTGCATTTTAAAAACAGTCAATTAGTAAAGTTTGCCGCAGATTTTAGCACCGTTTATAATCTGGCCTGGGCAAGCCACGAAGGCAATAAACAAATTAGTAAAGAGGTAGCTGTAAAAATGTTTAAGGCGATGAAGCCGGTAATTGATGAAAAACTTATTTGGTATGTTTATCACAATGAAAAGCCAATAGCGGTTTGGCTTAATCTGCCTGATATAAATCAAATTGTAAAGCGGCTAAATGGCAAGTTTGATTTGTGGGCAAAAATGCGATTTGCTTTTTATAAGTTCACACGTGTTTGTAATAAGTTTACAGGTATTGTGTTTGGCATAATACCCGCTTTCCAGGGAAAAGGCATTGATTATTACATGATAGTTGAAGCTGCTAAAACTATCCAGAAAAACACAAAATACAATGAACTGGAATTGCAGTGGCAGGGTGATTTCAATCCTAAAATGCTTAATATATCCAAAAATTTAGGCGCAGAAAAAAGCCGGGCGCTGGCCACATATCGCTATTTATTTGATCGTAACAAACCATTCAAACGTCATCCTATTCTCAATTAATATTCAATTTATCCTTTGTGATTTAACTTAGATTTGCCACCTGTTTTTAGACGAGTATTGTGGATATCATGGATAAATTTATTGTTTCAGCCAGAAAATACAGGCCTCAGAATTTTAATTCTGTTGTAGGCCAGTCCCATATTACAACTACCTTAAAAAATGCGATCCGTAATAACCAGCTTGCGCATGCTTTTTTATTTTGCGGCCCACGTGGTGTGGGTAAAACCACCTGCGCCAGGATATTGGCAAAAACAATCAATTGTGAAAATCTTACTTCAGAAATTGAAGCCTGTAATGTTTGTAATTCATGTGTGTCTTTTGAGAATGGTACCTCATTGAATATTCATGAGCTTGATGCAGCCAGCAATAACTCTGTTGATGATATAAGAACGTTGGTTGACCAGGTCAGGTTTGTGCCACAGGCGGGTAAGTATAAAATCTACATTGTAGATGAGGTACACATGTTGAGCGCTTCTGCTTTCAATGCCTTCTTAAAAACACTGGAAGAACCGCCGCCTTATGCCATCTTTATTTTAGCAACAACGGAGAAGCATAAAATTCTGCCAACCATTTTGTCCCGTTGCCAGATATTTGATTTTAAACGCATCACCAATAACGACACTGTAGAGCATCTGCAGGAAATAAGTGAAAAAGAACACATTAGCGCTGAAAGAACGGCCTTACATGTTATAGCTCAAAAAAGTGAAGGTTGCTTAAGAGATGCACTAAGTATTTTAGATAAAATTGTAAGCTTTACAAATGGGGAATTAACTTATGCTAATACGCTTGAGCATCTTAATATTCTGGATGAGGAATATTTTTTCAGGTTATTACAGACCATGCAACTGCAGGATATGGCAGCCACTTTGTTGATGTATGATGAGATAAATCGCAAAGGCTTTGAAGGGGATATGGTCATCAACAGTTTTGCTGAATTTATAAGAAATGTGTTGGTTTGTAAAGATGACCGGGTAGCATCATTACTTGAAGTTTCAGAAGATTTTAAACCCAGATACCAGGAAGTTGCCAAACACTGTTCGCTATCCTATTTATTAAGCGCCTTACAAATCTTAAACGATGCTGATCTTAATTATAAGATGGCAAGAAACAAAAGATTACATGTTGAATTAGCCTTGATAAAACTGTGCTATTTAGAGCAGGCCGTCACAATTGCTAATGATGGTGACAAAATACATACAAAAAAACAATTGACCGAAAGCGGTAAACCTGTTGCCTTTAAAGTTATACAGCCAATTGCTCTAAAATCTGTTGTGGCAAAGCCCAATATCACTCAGCCGGCAAAATTGATTATAGAACAATCTTTACAGCCTGCTGCTAAAGAAATTGATGTTGTGTCAGAGCCGGAAATGCCTATAAAAAAAGCCACTGAAACTCCAACGCCTGTAACCCGTTTAGGAAGTTTGGATAAACTTCGGCAAAAAGTAAAAGAACAAAACAAAGCGGCTGAACCGGCAAGACCTTTGAA
>JBDSRT010000013.1:0-4067 GCA_039929165.1 Ginsengibacter sp. | reverse complement strand
GCTTCCGCTGAAACAAAGCCGGAACAAATTTTACGTCTTCAGATAGCTTCAGTAACAGCTAACATTATCAAAAGTGCAATGCATTTATTAGGTATAAACGTACCAGATAAAATGTAAATCACGCTTCAGTACCATTCTATCATATTTGAGTAAGCACATGTTTTCTTTGAGAAACAATGCAACTTTCTTTTGTTTTTTTTTGCCCTGTTTATTAATTCATATATTTTTATCTCTATCAAAAACTAAATCAATTATATGAGAAAACCCATTGGCCTGTTTATTTTACTAATTACCTCTGCTTTTTTATCATATTCGCAAAGTAAAATTTCGGGTAAGATTACTGATAACGATAATCTGCCCGTGCCTTTTGCAACAGTGTCGGAAGCAAATACAAAGAATGGCGTAACATCCGATGTAGACGGTAATTTTTCTATTGATGTTGCTACAGGAGCGAAACTTAAAATATCTGCTATCGGGTATCAAAGCCAAACTGTAGATGCAGCCCAGGCTTCAACAATTAACCTAATAAGGACAAGCTCAACTTTACAGGAAGTTGTTGTAACTGGTCTGGGTATTGCCAGTAGGAAAGATAGGTTAACAAGCAGCCAGTCAACTGTAAAAGGTGCTGCTATTGCCCAGTCGGGAGAAGTAAGTGTTTTAAATGGTATCGCTTCTAAGGCATCGGGTGTTTTTGTTTCCAGATCTGGAGGTGATCCCGGAGCCGGCACATATATTCAAATCCGTGGACAAAGCACTATTACAGGTAATTTACAACCACTCTTTATTATTGATGGCGTTCCTGTGTCAAACTCCACGCTTGGCCAGGGCATTGATGGCGTTGTACAACAATCACGTATGAACGATCTTAATGCTGAAGATGTTGAAAGCATGGAAGTTTTAAAAGGTGCGGCGGCGGCGGCGCTTTACGGCACCAGAGCTGCAAATGGTGTTGTATTAATCACGACAAAAAAAGGTAGAAATTCTAAAAAGATAAATATATCGTTAACCAATACTTATTCAGTAGATGATCTAAATAAATCTGTTCCTCTCCAACGTAGTTATGGCCAGGGAAGTAATGGTATTTATGGGTATGGTTCAAACGGAAACAACCGGTCGTGGGGAGATAAAATATCTGAGCGGGCTGGTGGAGAAGACGTATTTAATACGGATGGTGCATACGCTATATTACCTGACGGCTCAAAAAGATATCTTGTAAGTTCAGGCACCGCTGATGAGCCGCATGGTGGAAAAAGATCTCAAACTACATACGATCATGCAAAAGATCTTTTTGAAAATGGATTCTTCCTGGATAACACGCTTGCATTAAGTGGAGGAGACGAAAAAGGCGTATTTTATACAAGCTTTTCTAACCTTAAACAGGAAGGTATACTCAAAGCAGGAAGTGATTACGATCGTAAGACCTTTAGGCTGAACGCTGATAGAAAATTCGGGATTGCAAAAATCGGCGGAACATTCAATTACGTGCATAGCAGTTCTGACAGGGCACAACAGGGGTCAAATATTTCCGGCATTTTTTTAGGAGGTTTAAGAACAGCACCTGATTTTAACAACGCCTTTTTTGAAGGTACTTATGTTGATGCATCAGGCGCTGAATTTCCAAATAGACAAATCTCCTACCGTAACCCTATCGGAGCCAGAACAAATTCCGGTTATGATAATCCTAACTGGGTTCTTAACCGCATTAAAAACACATCAATCGTAAACCGTGTGACGGGAAGTTTTGAAGGCACTTTAACGCCGCTAAAATGGTTATCGATAGTTGAAAGGGCGGGGATTGATAATTACAATGATAAGCAACTTGAAAACTTCCCGGGGATTTCTTCAGCATTCCCTGGTGGACAGTTAACGTTACAAACGATTACTGAAACACAATTTAATAATGATCTATTTGCCAGAGCTAATTTTGATTTAAATGATAAAATTAATTTATCAGTTTTAGCAGGCTGGAATTTTAACCACAGGTCATTTGACAATATAGGAGGTACTGTAAGAAATTTTATTAACGAAAATATTCTTGATCCAAGTTTTGATTTTGGCAATTCTCCCGGCGACGCACGTTTTCCGTTTAACTCTGCATCACAAATTAGAACTACAGCTGGTTATGCCCAGGTGTCTGTGGGCTTGTTCGATCAGCTTTTTGTTGATTTAACAGGAAGATCTGAAGCGGCGTCTACTTTTAATAACACTTTCTTTTACCCTTCAGCGAGCATCGGCTGGCAGTTTTCAAAACTTATTAATGCAGAAAATGCAACCAGCAAAACGTTATCTTTTGGTAAGTTAAGAGCCTCTTATGGAGAAGTTGGTGTGCAACCTGATCCATATTTATTAAGTACCTATTACAATCCTTTGGTAATTACTGAATCTTTTGGAAGTTCTTTGGATGCTTCATCAGCAACATATAATGGAGGCGGTTACTCCCGGAGTTCAATAAAAGGAAATCCTGATCTCGAGCCTGAAAGAAAAACAGAATTTGAATTGGGTACGGATCTACGTTTTCTTGATAACAGGTTATCACTAAGCGCAACCTATTACAAGAACAAAACAAAGGGAGCAATTTTTTCCGTTCAGGTGCCATCTACTACAGGTTATACCAATACAAATGCTAATGCGGCCGAACTCGAAAACAAAGGCGTTGAATTTGATTTTGGCTACAACTGGCTAAAAACCGGAGATCTTTCTATAACGACTAATATCGTAGCAAGTCAGAATAAAAACAAAGTGGTAAGTCTAAAGGGTGTAGAATCTTTTTTCCTGGCCGGATTTACAGGTTCTTCCTCGAGAGCAGTAGAAGGTCAGCCTCTCGGCGTGTTATGGAGTGTTGATTTCCTGAAAGATGATAAAGGTAATCTTGTACTTGATGATAATGGTTTTCCGCAAAATGCACCAAGTGAATCAGTTGTTGGTGATCCTAACCCTGACTGGATTGGTGGTATAACAAATACAATTAGGTACAAAAACTTTAATCTCTCTTTCCTTATTGATCATGTGCAAGGTGGAGATGTTTGGAATGGAACTGCAGGCGCATTGTATACTTTTGGTACCCATGCTGCTACAGGAAATGAAGTAACTGCTACGAAAGATCTTACCACTTATTATGGAGATGTTATTCCTTCAGGAACAAAATTCCGTGGAGCAGTCAATAATTTTGGCGGCGGTGATGTAGCGCTTACTCAGCAGTGGTATACTGACCTTGGTGGTGGATTTGGCCCTGTTGGTTCTCAATTTATTGAAGATGGTACACGAACACGCTTAAGAGAAGTTAGTCTTGGGTATAGTGTTAAAGGTGCAGAGTTTGCCCGAAAGACCCGTTTACAATCAATCGATTTTTCGGTGACTGGCAGAAATCTGGCTTTATGGACTGATTATACCGGTATAGACCCGGAAACAAATATAACAGGACCGTCAAACGGTAGAGGATTAGATTATTTTAATAATCCAAGCACAAGATCTTATCTTTTTACCATTCGCATTAACTATTGATCAACCCTCAAAGTGTAAAAATGAAAGTTTTAAAAAATATAGTTTTTTTATTCCTCATCAGTTCAATTGGATTATCCTGTAAAAAAATCGTTGAAGGCTTCGATAAAGATCCAAACCGATTTACATCTGCCTCTACTGCATTGTTATTAAACAGTGCACAGGTTAGTTCAATTCTTATCAATGAAGGCAATCTTGTAAGAATTGGCGGTATCTGGGATAGAAGTTTTACAGGTATAGACCGTCAATATGTAAGTACCAATAATTACAACACCAGCTCTGGCGATTATGATTCAGAATGGGATAATCTCTTTCAAGGCGTAATTACTCAATTTAGATTGACTGAAGACGCAGCTTCGGAAGTAAATGATCGCAAAATGCTAGGCATTGCGCAAATAGGCAGAGCCCAACATGAAGGTCTTGCGGCTGATTTATGGGGCGATGTGCCTTTTGACCAGGTTGGAAGAGATCAGGATTTCCCAACGCCTGAGTTTGAGCCACAATTGCAGGTTTACTCAAAAGTTCAAACCTTATTAGACAGTGCAATTGCCAATCTTGAATCAGGTACT
>JBDSRT010000012.1:0-4193 GCA_039929165.1 Ginsengibacter sp. | reverse complement strand
AAGCCGTAAAGCCAATGTAGTTTTTCCTGAACCCGATAAACCTGTAAGCCATATAAGCCGCGGCTCCTGGCCCATCATAACTTTGCGCTGGTCATATGCAATCTTTGTGTCGAAAGGGAAAATATAGTTCATGTTTTACAAATTATAATACCAGAAAATAAAAACCAAACAAACTGTGCTATAAAGTAAAGTAAGCGGAAGGCCCGCCTTAAAAAAATCTTTAAAAGAATAATTACCGGGACCATAGACCATCAGGTTACATTGATAACCTATAGGTGTAATAAAAACGCAGGTTGATGCAAAGGCTACGGCAACAAAAGTAGGCGCCGTTGAAATATGAAGTTGATGCGACATGGAAACCGCTATTGGAAAAACGATAGCCACCGTTGCCGCATTGGAAATGACTGCCGTTATGAGCACCGTTGTAATAAACAACAACGCAATTGCCGTTCTCGGGTCCGTTACACCGTATTGTAAAAACGACTCTACTATAAGCTTTGCTGCGCCTGACTTTGTAAGCGCAAGGCCAATTGCAAGCGAGGCCACTAACAATACGGCTAAATCAAAATCAAAAGCTGAACGGACATCACGAAGCTTTAAAGTTTTGGTAGAAAAAAATAGGAGCAGACCTAAGGTTGCAGATATAAAAAGATCCATTACACCTACAATGCCAAGTATTAATAAAACAACGGCAGTAAAGGTGACAATTTTACTAAGGATTGATTGCTTAGGCGATAAAAGTTCTACATCATGGTGCATCAATAGAAAAAGATCGGCATGATGATGTGGCATTGTTTCATTTCCTAATAACAACAAAAGATCGCCGGCATTCAACACCGTTTCTCCAACGGAACCTATTATTCTTTTTCCTTCGCGGTGCAGCGCAATAATGGAGGCATTGAACCTTTTTCTAAAATCAGTTTCTTTTACTGTTTTTCCAATAAGTGATGAGTTTACAGGAATAATAGCTTCGATGCAGCGGTTATGATTGTATTTGTTTAAGGCAATGGCATCGGGCAGCGACAGGCCATTTCCATTTTTCATTAACTGTGCAATTGCGCCGGTGTAGCCTGAGAAAAATAATTTATCGCCTTCAACTATTTTTTCTTCCGGGGAAACCGGAGAAATAGAAAGCCCACCACGATTAATTTCGAAAAGAAAAATGTCTTTTAAGTTGCGAAGCTGTGCAGTAATGATGGTATTGCCTATTAAAGGAGAATGAGGTTCAACTATGGTTTCAACAACATATTCTTTAATGTTTTCTTCCATTTCAACCGAAGCACTTTTTTTATCAGGTAAAATAAAAAAGCCCAACGTATATAAATATAAGAATCCCGACACTGTTACCAATACACCTAAAAATAAAAAGTCTTTATAGTTCAGAGGAGGCAGTCCGGCCTCGCTTATCAATCCAGCTAATAAAAGACTGGAAGAAGTTCCTACGACAGTTATCATACCCGCCATTACGGTAGCAAAGCACAAGGGGATCATGTATTTTGATACTGGCCAGCCTTTTTTATCCAGCCATTCTTTTACATATGGAACCATAAAAGCGACAATGGGCGTATTGTTAATAAAAGGGGAAATAGCGCTTACAAAAAGCATCAGACGCATTAGAAATTGCTTAGGGCGAAGGGAGGGCTTAAACAGGTGATTGAAATAGTTATTCCCGAATGCCTTACGAAAGCCACATACCAGCATGACTAGTAAAAAAACAATGGCAATTTGTTTATTGGCCAATCCTTTTAATACTTCTTCAGGTGTGAGTACTTTAAATATTAGAAAAATAAAGATGGCTATAAGGAATAAGGTAGAGGGTCTGGCCCAATTGCTAAACAAGCCGATAATTAGAGAAACCACAGTCACTAAAACCAGGTAGTAAGGTTGCATATTGAAGGTTTATCGCTGTTTGGAGGCATCCCGCCTGCATCATAAAATAAACACTCTATCATTTCTAAAACAAAAGACATTTACTTACCATTCCACCCTGCACCTAAAGTACAAGTATCTATCAGCATAATCAGCATGGCAAAATTTTACATTGCCTAATAATCTAAACCCCGGTCGTGTAAAATTTGCAATTCATGATGATCTTAGGTACAGAATCTGCAAGATGTTCACTTAGAAAAGTTGGTGAGCCGCGGTATCAAAGTGCCCTTTAATAATTATCCAATGTTATCCTACCTGGAAACATTCTTTTCATAAGCTACAGAGTGAGATTTAGTACAGAATCATTAAAACATTGATGGCTCTTGAATAAAGGTACAATTTTACTATCCTTTTAAAATAGTAACGCGATTACTGCTACCAAATAGCCGCAGTGTCTGTGCATTAGATGGAACTGTTTTTTATGAATGCAACATTAGTCACTGATAGTTCAGCTTGGCAAGAATGCTAAAAGAATTAATTCGAGATACTATAAAATTTAAAGATGCAAGCTTTATTCTAACAACTGTCGGAGAATTAAAGAATATCTATCACTGCATTCTTGTAGTCTGAAAATAAATATTGAGCGATAGGTTCAATGTACCAACATCATCAAAACAAAGAGGCTGACTCGTAAGTAAAATAAAGGCTCTGAGAATCGCATAAACGGAAATTGATTCCATCGGGTATCCGACTAAAAAGAGGCTGTCTCACCCTTTTGAGACAGCCTCTTTTGGCTAGTGATCCCGCTGGGATCATGCGTTATGGCTTCAAATACCCGTAAAACCTATGTTTTTTCAGCTGAAAAAGAACTGCTAACCGAATAGCTAACCTCGAATGATAACTTAGTGCAAGATCAAATCAAAAATAGTTAATTTTTTTTTAGCCCATAATAGAAATAAAAGAACCTAGACCAAAATGCCTAATGAAAGAACTCGGTAAATAAAGAGTTAAGTTCTGTATCAAATTAAGGGCTTCCTGTTCACTTCACTGTATGATTTATAAAAAGTAAATTTGTCTTAAAAAAATATTATCATGGCAGAATTAAAACCCTTAGAGAAAGAGATCACTCAATATCTTGGGCATCTAAGTACACAACAGCAAGAAGTTGTGCTTAGTGTTGTAAAAACATTTGCTGGCAAAGAAGAACCCTGGTGGGATGATAAAAAGTATTTAGCTGAAATGAATAGACGCTTTGCAGAAATGGGAAATGGTAAACTTCAAGGCTATACTCTGGAAGAAATGGAAGCAGGGGCCAGAGAGGCTTACAAAAACAGGAATGGCAAAAAACAATGACCTATACTTATATTTTTCATCCCCTTACAAAAGAGGATTATAATGAAGCTTTCGAATGGTACGAGAACAAGCAAAAAGGGTTAGGTGAACGTTTTCTTCAGGCAGTAAGAAAAAAGATAGAAGAAATTGTTTTACAACCCGAAGCCTATGGAACTAAGGGCAATAAAAAATTTAGGGAAGCCGAAATAAGTATCTTCCCGTATCTCTTGGTCTATAAATTGAACAAGCGTAAAAAGGAAATATATATAAGTTCTATCCATCACTCAAAAAAACATCCTCGAAAGAAATACCGCAAGGAATGATTCGATACACGTAATTAGAGCAACGACGCTTAGGCCAATCCATAAGGAAACATTTTCGTGTGCAAGTTTTACTGTTATTATCAAAATATCTCAAATTCCATTAATTGATTTTTATCAATTGGTTTGATTAGAAATGCTTTTTAGCTTTATTAAGTAAATAGCAACATCTGATGTTGTATTGTGAAAATGAAAAAAGTGAGTTATGGAAAGAACATTCAGAAAATCTATGGAGGAGGTTTATCCTCAAAAAATCTTCGCTAATCAACTCATCACAGTTGATGATTTGCTACAGTTCAAAAAACAATTGCTGGAAGAACTGCTAACAGCTCTAAAGTCTCAGATTAATACAGTACAAAAAAAGTGGATGAAGTCACATGAAGTAAGAAGACTTCTGAAGATTTCACCAGGCACTTTACAAACGCTAAAATCATCTGGTATTATTCCTTACACAAAAATTGGTGGAGTACATTTTTATGACTACCACGATATAGAAAAAGTGCTTCAGTCAGGCAAGGTAAACGGCAATTATAAGGGTGATTAAGGGCAAGCGGCGATACCTTTTTTAGAAGATATTTTCAGGAAGTTTTTAATACTGTGAGTATGAGCCGTGCAGAAGTGAAGCAGTAAGATATAGTCGTTTATCTGGCATCATCGGGATTTCAAATAGAA
>JBDSRT010000011.1:0-2794 GCA_039929165.1 Ginsengibacter sp. | reverse complement strand
ATTATAAATTCAAAGGAAAGAAGAATTGCAGGTCAACAAATTATTAATGAGAAACCATTTGGTCATAATAATCCTAATTTTCTGACGAGCCATAAATTTATATAGTAAAGTACGGCGCTTATTGAACCTGAATTTTTGGATCAAAAGTGTGTTTATCGCCTGAAAGATCGGTCCATTCAATATTATAATCTTCTGTTCTTCCTTCCGCATCAGTAGATACTCTTCCCTCCCAATTAGCAGAAGTGCCAAGCCGATGGGGGAGCCTGCTAAATACTTCCACACTACTATCTTTTTTATAAATATTGGTAAGATCCGTTGCTGTTTCCTTGGCTATTAACAACCACTGAATTTTTCTGCCTTTTTTAACCTTGAAGGTATCTGCAGAATTTCCATTTGCATCCCGCAGTGTAAGTTTACCTGAGGTGGAATCACTCTGTGTAATAATAATAATTTCCGGCGAAGCTTCTTCCCCATTGGCAAACTTGCGATGACAACTACAAAGAACTACGAGAGAAAAAGCAATTAGCGCGGTAGCAAAACTTTTTTGGATTATTAAAAATTTCATAATAGAAAATTTTGGGCGTTTAATAAAAAAGATGATGCTAACGTAGGTGGGAAGAAGCTTTGCGTAGGATATTACTCTAATATATTCTTTTTACACAATTTTTGATAATTATTATTACTGTAGCGCTGTTCAAAAACTGATTAAGTTTTGTAACTAAGCTGTTGCACCAATCACTTTACCTGAATTTTTGGATCGAATAGATATGTTGCTCCAGCCTGATCAGTCCAGGTTATATTATAATCTTCTTCCTGCCCTGTTGCAGATGAAGATATAGTGCCTTCCCAGGTAGTGGAGTTACCCAACCTATGCGGCTCTTCGCTAAATATGTTTGAGCTTGTAGATTTTTTAAAAATATTAGTTACATCCTGTATTGCGTTGGTTTGTATTAACCATTGTACTTTTTTGCCGGCGTCTATCTTAAAGGTGTCTGCAGATCCCCCACTTTCATCCGTCATTATACACTGACCTGTAGCCATATCAACACCCACCATTCTTATAATTTCCGGCGCTGCTACTACAACCTCACCTTTGTCACTCTTGCAGGCAAAGATCGTCACAACAAAAAAGATAGCTAACGCTAAAGAAAGATGCTTGGCCGTTAAAGTAAGTTTCATGGGAGGATATTGAGTTGAATAAGATAAAGTGCTGGTGAGCGGCGTATCATTGTTGCTATAAAAGCGATGTGGCGATATCCACTAAAAAAACACACACATTACATTACCTGGATTTTTGGATCGAAAGTATGGGCCTGGTTCGTCGCTTTGTCTATCCAATCGATCGCATATTCTTCTTCTTTTCCAGCTGCTGAATCGCTTATTGTGCCCACCCAGTTCAAAGAGCCGAGGACACTGTGTGGTAACACACTGTATATAATTGAAGGACCTTGCTTTGGGCGAATAGCAGTGATCCTTAGAATTCTATCTGTCTTTATCTGCCATGTCAATGTTTTGCCGGCTTTTATTTTAAATTTATTAGCCGAACCACCGGCCCAGTTTTTCAACTCCAGATAGCCGCTCGTGGGGTAGGCTTTTTTTATCCTTATCTTTTCATCCTTTAAAAAAAACCGAAGAAAGGCGGCAAAGGAAATAAATAGGATGCCTGGCAAAAAGCGGCGTAAATAATTCTTGTATTGCATATAAACATTTTTACAAGTATAAGGATGCTAAAATAATGTGCGAAGGATAGGCTTTGCGAAGGATATATACTCTAATATAATGTTCTTTTTACAAGAACTAATTAAATAATGCAGGATAAAAGCTACAAAACATAAACTGGTTGTTTAACTGGCATGATTTTATAATACTTTTTGCGGACCGGTTGTAACATTCCCGCTGGAAAAGTTGGTATGTGAAACAACCTTTTATTCATTAACATTTAAACAAATAAGATGGCCAATCTACATGTTCAACCAAAGAAAAAGAATAATGCCTGGCTATGGATTTTACTTCTTTTAATTATAGCTGCAGCAGCTGTTTATTATTTTGCGGTTTATAAAAAAGATCATCCTAATGAACATGCTTACATGCCTGCGCCGGTTGTATTGATTGATAAAGCTTGAGCGGCATAAAATAAAGTGAATATTATTTTAAACCTTTAAAACATATTAAAATGTCAAAAGAAATTGTAAACCACGAAGTGTTGCAGGAATTAGGTAGTAGTGGCTTCGAAATGGCAAAAGGCGATCCTGACATTAGGGGATGGGACGCTATAAATACACTCAATCAAAAAATCGGGAAAGTAAAAGAATTGTTGTTTGATACTAAAGCAAGAAAAGTTCGCTATCTCATACTTAACCTTGATGGCAGGGCAATGAATTTATTATCGAGAGATATTTTGATCCCTGTTGGCGTTGCTGAACTCGAACAAAATGATAAAGTGGTTTTATTGCCGCATCTTAATGCAGGACATTATGCTTCATTACCTGACTATAAGAAAGGAACGGTAACCTTTCAAACTGAAAGAGCAATCCGCGATGTATTTGTACCGCAGGCTGCCGTGCCAAATGAAAAACTCGCCGACCATAATTTACGTGATGATCGTGAACGTGAAGCGTTTTATAACAATCAATATTTTGATGAAAACCGCATGTATAAAGGAAGCCTTGGAGAAACGTTAAGAAATGATACGAATAGTAATAGACCAGACAAAAAAGACGATGATGTACTACCGGTTGCAACTCCTGAATATTTACGCAGGGACGATGATATTCGTCGTAGTAATGATGTAAAC
>JBDSRT010000010.1:0-3135 GCA_039929165.1 Ginsengibacter sp. | reverse complement strand
GCGGCATAACAAACGGTAATGAAATAGTTTTTAGAATTGCCATTAAACCGACTTCTTCAACACCCAAAGAACAGCAAACCATTAATGTTGAAACACAAACTGTTGAGCCGTTTTCTGTAAAAGGCCGCCATGATCTTTGTATTGCGTTAAGAGTGCCGGTTGTGCTGGAAGCCGTTACTGCAGTGGTATTAGCCGATATGTTTTTACTTGAACAACAAACGGGAAGAGTGTTGCATAACTAATCGTCAAGCGTTCTCAAAGCTTTAAAAGACAAATCAAGCAAATCAAAATTTTCAGGTTCGGGCAAACTATAATGCCACCATTCGGTTTCAAATGCTTTGAAACCATTGGCTTCCATAACATGCCGAAGGAGTTTTCTTTTTTCGAGTATCGAATCAGGCAGTTGTGTGAAAGTATGATGAGCCGAATCACTAAAATTATCAAAGCCCGTACCCATGTTTATCTCTTCAGATGTTTTCAGATCTATAAGCGTTAAGTCAACAGCGATGCCACGGTTATGCCCGCTGCCTTTTGCAGGATTAGCTACATAGTCTTCATTTTTTATCGGCTCCCACATTTGAACCGTTACTGCATAAGGCCTGTAAGCATCGAAAATTTTTAGGCCTAAACCGCCAGCATTTAGAGTTGATTGTACCTTACCAAGTGCATCAGCCGCAGCCTTGCGCAGATAAGCTTTTGCAACAGGCGGATATAATATTTTATGCATAAAATTATTTGCAGTAGCATACCTAAGATCAAGAATAATTGAAGGATATCTGTTTGTAATGTTGATCATTTTTTTTGATGAATTATCAAATACACTGCGGCGATAATCTTTTAGGTTATTGATCACAATTACTCCAAAGCGGTTTGGTTTCAACTGCGCATAACCGCTTACCATTAAATGGATACTTAATACTATCAAGAACATCTCTGTACACACAGTGCTAAACCTTTTTGATATAACCATATTAAATTTTTTATGTCTTGCCTTTTAGTTATGCCCTTATTTTATATACATTTAATCTTAGAGCGGTCAGATTATTTATTTAAAACTTGCTATGTATAAGATTAATTACTTTAATCACGCTGTATTTATTCTTATTATTTCCGCTTTATCTATTTTAAAGTTTGCCGGTGAACCAGAAATACAACACTCTAAAAAACCCGTCGTAAAATATGGAATCGCCAGTTATTATGCACAAAAATTTAATGGGAAAAAAACTGCTACCGGGTCAATTTATAATTCAAAAAAAATTTCTGCTGCATGTAACGTGCTTCCTTTAAGAACGTGGGTTAAAGTAACGAACCTCAAAAACAAAAAATGGATCATTGTTCGCATAAATGATCGCCTTCACCGAAGAAATAAAAGACTAATCGATCTTTCAAAGGCAGGTGCACAAAAGCTCGGTTATATTAAATCCGGGATAACGAAAGTAAAAGTAGAAGTGATAAAAAAGCCACCTGGTAAATGATTTACATGTTAGTATAAATGCTTTCGCATAACACATTGCCTTTGACATTTAAATTTTCTGTTTTTGCATTTAAGCGGTTACATTTGGCCTCAATTTAATCTACATGAAGAATTTATTTCTCTGTGCAATAGCAATAATGCTTACTGGTTCATTGCTTGCACAGAATGATTATAGAAAGCCAGCTTCTCTTGGCTTTGGTTTTTATTTCAACGACTTTCAATCTGGTGTTGATATCAGGGAAAATGGTTTGGCTAACCTGCTGAGATCTAAACAGCTTTTCAAACTGAATCGCATGAGCCCGGGTATCTCTTTACATTATCTTACGGGCTTTACTAATCATATAGATTTTGCCGGTTCGTTTGGATATAGCAACAGTGACTTTGCAACCGATAATTCAACTTTTACAGAAACTTCCGGCTCATTGCTGGAAGCGAGTGCTGTATTGAATTTGAAACTTCTTCCTGACAAATATATATTCACGCCCTTTCTTACTGCAGGGGTTGGTGCTGAAAGTTACCAGGGTGATTATTATGCTGCATCTGCGCCACTGGGTATTGGTGTGCAATTCAACATTGCAGACGAGGCTTTTGTTATCCTGAATTCTCAATACCGTGTTGGCATTACGGAAATTTCCAGTAATCATTTTTATCATGGTATTACTATTGCAGGTAGAATTGGCCCTAAAAGAAACGCTGCTCCCAAGCCAGTTGAGATACCTATAATAATGGACCGTGACGGTGATGGTGTTGTAGACAGTTTGGATGCCTGCCCTGATACAGTTGGTTTGCCCGCGCTGAATGGTTGCCCTGAAATTAAACAGGAGATCATTGAGAAAGTGAACCTTGCCGCTAAGAATGTATTCTTTGCGACCAGCAGTTCAAAACTTTTGACAAAATCTTATCCTGCCTTAAAAGGTGTAGCCCAAATCTTAAAAGACAATCCAACATTTAATATAGATGTTGAAGGCCATACCGATTCGACAGGCAGCGCAGAAATGAACCATACTCTATCTCACGACAGAGCCAATTCTGTAAAAGATTATTTAGTGAGTAACGGAATTGAGGAAAGCAGAACAACAGTGAAAGGTTTTGGTCCGGATCAACCGATAGCGCCGAATAAGACGCCGGCTGGCAGAGCCAAGAACAGGAGAGTAGAGATGAAGCTTAGAAATTATTAAGCTCTTACACATAGAGAATTCAAACAAAAAACCCTTTGCATTTGCAAAGGGTTTTTTATTATTTGTAAGCAGGACCGTGTAAATAAATTAAATCCTATAAACCTTTTTCTAATTCCATTAATGAATCAAATAAAGTCTCATATTTTTTATGTAACTCCTTAAGCTGGGTTGCCAGAATTTGTAAGTTTTTCTCAACATTGTTAAACTTTTGTCTATCAGAATATATCTCTTTGTCGGAAAGAGAATTCTCCAACTTAGTTTTCTCATTATTAAGCAAAGCGATCTTTTCTTCAACCTGCTGAAACTGCTTTTGTACCTGGAGATGTTCCCTTTTTACATTTCTATCATCAACGTTGTTGCTCCTGTTATTGCTTTGTTTTGGCTTTTGCACAACATTTTTCTTAGACTCATCTGTTTGTTTTACGTCTGCTTTGTTTATCTGCAGAGATGCTTTTTTTCTTTTCATTTCTTCCCACTCATCAT
>JBDSRT010000009.1:0-14280 GCA_039929165.1 Ginsengibacter sp. | reverse complement strand
GCGTTTGGTCTGTTTCATACCACTTGAATAGTTTATTAAATTCCGTTGTAAAATTTTGCTGTTCCACGGTAATAAACATTTATATCCATCCATGGCTAATAGCCTTCGCTATAAGTTCGCTTATATTGTTTAGCTTTTTCTTATGCAGCATATTCTTACGGTGTGTGTCAACAGTTTGTTTTGAAATGTTCAAAGCATTACTGATGTCCTTGCTCAGTTTCCCTTCAATTAATAATTTTAATATCTGTTTTTCACGATGTGTAAGCTCTTCTTTTTGCTCCTCGTAAATATTTTCTCCGGCCACATCAATATGTGACGGTTCACCTTCAAGACCTATGTACGAAAGCATGGGCCGGCCTACATTTTTTATATGCGTAATATCAGTATGAAAAGCCAGTGAACGGAATAGCCGGCCACTATCATTATGTTCTATTATTATGCCCTGGTAAAGTATCCGGGCATATTCACCATTCTTCTTTTTATAGCGAACGTCATATCGCAGCTTGTACTTCTTTAACTTGTCTACAGGCACCTGCGAAAAAAATTCAATCATGTTATGACCGAAAGTTAAGAACCAGGAAAGATCATCGGGATGCAGGCTTTTATTGAGGAATTCGATGTCAAATTCATCAACTGTATAACCCAGTACCTGTTCTACCTCCGGGCTCACAACATCAAAGCCAATATTATGATGGTTCATAATAAAATAATAAGATTCGCCCAGCAAAAAAAAACCGAGTAGTTTTTTAAAAGATTCGATATCCGGAATGGGCGTTCCGGGTGTAATATCATTTGAAAACCATTTGAATAATTTATTGAACTCTTTGGTAAAATTTGCAGGGTTCATATACCTCTGTTTAAAGAATTATCGCTGTTATACAAGATACAATTCATAATGTAGGAAAGAAATGATGATAATAAATTTATGACCAGGCCAACGCACTCGAATCCTGAGGCAATTATCATGAGGCTACCCATAAATAGGTATTGTAGTACTGTAAGTCCAAAATTATATTTATAAGTATTTAGATTTTTAGCCTTCCTGTTGATAAATGCCTACTCATTTTATAACAATCAAACATAATTAATTATGAAAGTGCATGTAAAACAACTGCTTCTGTTTTGCGGAATTTTAATGTTTAGTATAACAGGTTGTAAAAAGATTGATATACACTTTAATGGTAAGCCCCCGGTGCAAAAACATTTACCAGCTAACGTGGCTGTGGACTGGTATAAACTGCAAATGCGAATAATGCTTGAGAGAAACTCAGCTTTCAATGGCAATGCAAACTTCGGCTACCTCGGCATTGGCCTGTATGAGGCTGTACGGTATGCAATTCCCAATTCAGTGAGTCTCTCTTCAAAGTTGAACCAAATGCCTGCAATGCCGGCAAAAGAAAACAACAACGGCTATAACTGGGAGGTGAGCGCCAATGCTGCGATGGCTGATATGCTAAGAAGTTTTAATACCGGGCTAACCGCTGAAAATATTGTCAGTATTGACTCTCTTGAAAATCTGTATAACTCAAAATTTAAACCTGTTTCTGAATCCAAAGTTTTTGAACGCTCACAAACATTTGGAAAAAATATTGCAAACGCTATTCATGAATGGTATTTAACTGATGATCTGAATGCAGGCAATACAGGCTATGTCCCGCCGGTATTTCCCGGGGCCTGGATACCTACACCGCCGGCTTTTGTAAACCCGCCGGTAAACCCTTATTTTGGAGCCGCACGAACATTCCTGGTTTCGGATCAGGATATTGTTGCACCTGCACCTATCACATATTCAGAAGAGCTGAATTCCGAGTTTTATAAAATGGTAAAAGAAGTTTATGATGTGTCTAAAACTCTCACCTCAGAGCAAAAAGATATCGCGTTATTTTGGGTTGACCAGGGTAACGGCGTAGGCTATACGCCGCCAGGCCACGACTTCCTGTTTGTAACACAGGCCATTGAGCAGGCACATGCTGATCTTGGCGTGGCTGCGGAAGTATTTGCAAAAGCAGGTATAGCAGAAAGGGATGGAGGCATTGTCTGTTTCAGGTCAAAATACACCTACAACCTCTTGCGGCCTGTATCTTACATTCAAAAATTAATTGATCCGCTCTGGCTATCTTTTATACCTACCCCGCCGCATCCCGAATACCCTGCAGCACATGCATTTATAACAGGCTCGGTAATGCAGGCAGCAACAAGAGTATTGGGAGATCATATAAAAGTTACAGATCATAGCTACGATTTCAGGGGCGTGTCTCCCCGCACTTATTCGTCCATATTTGCTGCGGGCGAAGAAGCAGGTATTTCAAGGTTATATGGTGGTATCCATTATCATCCTTCAATAAATGTGGGCTTAACGGAAGGTAAGGCCCTTGGTAATCGTGTTGGAGATATCGTTCTACACTAATGATCACCCTCAACTGCCCATTGCTTTAACTGGTTTTGGTATTGAATACGGGAAAGGTTGCTTCTTAATTGAAGCAGCCTTTTTTATTGCAGATATAACAGGGAAAGGCAGCGTGTTGCTTTAAAAAAATTACTTTTGCTCTCTTAATTTTAACTATGAGCAAAGGACCTGTTTCCACGTTTATCGAACACCATTACCGCCATTTTAATGCAGCCGCTTTAATGGATGCCGCCAAAGGTTATGTGACACACATTGATGACGGTGGTAAAATGATGATCACACTTGCAGGCGCTATGAGTACAGGGGAACTGGGTATTTCTTTGGCCGAAATGATCAGGCAGGATAAGGTTGCCATCATTAGTTGTACAGGCGCAAATCTTGAGGAAGATATTATGAATCTTGTGGCGCACAGTCATTATAAAAGAGTACCTAATTATCGTGATCTTAGCCCGCAGGAAGAATGGGATTTATTGGAAAATCATTATAACAGGGTTACGGATACCTGCATCCCTGAAGAGGAGGCCTTTCGCCGGTTGCAACAACATATTCATAAAATATGGAAAGAGGCTGATGAAAAAGGAGAACGTTTTTTTCCGCATGAGTACATGTATAAAATGTTGCTGAGTGGCATATTAGAACAGTATTATGAAATAGATCCTAAGAATAGCTGGATGATGGCTGCAGCTGAAAAGAATTTACCTATGGTAGTGCCTGGGTGGGAAGATAGCACCATGGGAAATATTTTTGCTTCTTATATTATTAAGAATGAGTTGAAAGCCTCAACAATGAAAAGCGGTATAGAATACATGGTTGAGCTTAGCAACTGGTACCGTAACAATTCAGCAGGAAAAGGCGTGGGATTTTTCCAGATTGGTGGTGGTATTGCAGGCGATTTTCCCATATGTGTTGTACCGATGATGTACCAGGATCTTGAATGGCATGATGTACCTTTCTGGAGTTATTTCTGCCAGATATCAGACTCTACAACGTCTTATGGTTCATACTCAGGGGCTGTACCTAATGAAAAAATTACCTGGGGTAAATTAGATATTCATACACCAAAATTTATTGTTGAAAGCGACGCTACAATTGTTGCTCCGTTGATTTTTGCCTGGGTATTGGGATGGTGATGATTAGTCATTGGTCAGTAGTCAATAAGTATTTAGACACTAGTAATACTTATTCCTTCTATTGTCAATAAGGAATGAAGTGATTTTTTAATTATGTTATCAGCAAAAAATCTTTCGCCTCAACAGGTTGCCGTAGTTGCCGCTATACCAACGGCGTTGCTGGTGGGCATCGCTGCTCTTGCAGAAGGTATTGGTTGGTTGTATGCAGCCATTCTTGTGGCAGCGGTTTTCCTGTTTTCATTCCTGATCATTTTTTACACGGTTCAACGTTTTTTATATAGAAGAATAAAAATCATTTATAAACTGATTTATCAAACAAAAGCCAGCAAGCGGCAGGAGTTTTATTATAAAAATATCTTACCGCAAAAAAGTATACATGAATTAAACGAGGATGTTGAAAGATGGGCTGAAAATTACACCGCGGAGCTTGATACGTTGAAAAGAAATGAAGCTTACCGGAAAGATTTTTTGCTTAACCTGTCACATGAATTAAAGACCCCGGTTTTTGCCATACAGGGTTACGTTGATACATTACTTAATGGCGCTTTGCATAACGAAGACGTCAACAAAAAATTTCTTACAAATGCTTCAAAAAATATTGACCGGCTGGTAAACCTGTTAGATGATCTTGATGAGATAAGTAAGCTTGAAATGGGCGAACAATCTCTCTTTCCTGAAAATTTTGTGATACAAGATGTGATAAGAGAGGTGTGTGAATTGTTATCGCTTAAAACAGAAGAGAAACATATTAAGTGCTTTATTAAAAAGGGTTGTGAAGAGCCGGTGAATGTTTACGCAGATAAACAAAAAATAAAACAGGTATTAATAAATCTCGTTGATAATGCAATCAAATACGGCAAATATAATGGAGAGATAGAAGGCAGTGTTTACCGGGTAGATAATAAAAATATATTAATAGAAATAAGCGATGATGGCTCAGGAATAGCTGAAGAACATTTATCAAGAATATTTGAAAGATTCTACCGCACAGACCAGGCAAGAAGCCGAAAGATAGGCGGCAGCGGTTTAGGTCTTGCTATTTGTAAACACATTATAGAAGCTCATGGCAGCACGATTCACGTAAGAAGTAAAATTGATGTAGGCTCAAGCTTTGGCTTTACCTTGCCGGCTTCTAAAAGTATCGCTACTGCTTAAAGGTGTACATTGAATTAGCCAGGAAATTCCAGATAAATACAACCATAACTACAAGGGCTTTACAAATGTAAAAGTGCTTTCCTTTTGTATATTTCAAAAAGAAATACAAAAATAAATTATTGAGTGCAAGCCCTGCAATTGCTACTGCTAAAAATTTAGAGAACTGCAGGCCAAGCTGCTGATCGTGGTTCTGGAAGGTCCATACCCGATTTAAAAAATAGTTCTGTACCACTGCAAAAGAAAAGCCTAAAGAATTAGCTAAAAATTTATTCCACTTCAATTTTTCTTTACAGAAATAAGTGATACCAAAATCAATTACCAACCCAAGCCCACCGACCACACCAAATTTTAGTGCTTTATAAAACCATCCGTCGGATAATAACATTTTGTAAACTTAATCAGGAAACTAAAGAACAATGATACAACAGCCCGGCGAAAAGTTTTACATCAGTTATATCTAATTGCAACACATAGCAACACACAAAAAAAGCCACCCTTAAAAAGAGTGGCTTTAATCTAATACTAAAAAACTTATTTAAATGAAGTCCAGCCAGCATACCAGGTATCGCCTGAACCAACAGCGCCACGGTAATCAACCACTGTAAACCTGGAAAGTTTTGCATCTGTAAAACTTGCGCTACCTAATAACGGTGAACCAGCCATAGGTGTTACGTCAGGTGATGCATAGTTAAATGGAGCAGTAAGCTTTACATCATCATTATTGTCAAGCACCTGGTTTCCTGTACCCGTTTTTGTAAACCAGTTAGTAATGCTCGCAATATTAGCACCAGTAGGCGTTGTAGTACTTGGGGCATACTTAAGAGATGTTCTGCAACCAGCTATAGTTGTATTTTGAACCTGTAAGCTATCTGTATTAATGTTGAGATCAGTTGGTACACCTTTGCTGCCATCAATTAATAAACCAGTAGGGTAACCCATAATCACAGAATTATAAATAGACTGCTTTGTATTTCTCCTTAAATGCGCACCAGAGCCATAGTTTGAGTTACCAACACTGGTTGCAGTTGCAAGTGGCCCAACCATAGTCATGTTGCTAAACAAGGCAGTTGTAATTGGGGCTAAAGCACTTCCATTTGCATCGTTATCACTTTCAAAACCATTTGATTTTGAAATATCAGCAACGGCGCTATCGCGAATAGATATACCAAACTGTACAGTACCTGAATAGCCATTGTCAGTATCAAACTCATCGTCTAAACCCTTATAAGCAATGAGATGTGTAGCGTTAACTGTGCCACCGAACCATTCGAACGAATCGTCATTGGCATAAGACACCTGTACATAATCTATAATAGTACCGTTACCAACACCACCAAGCGTTAAACCGTTGATCTCGTTATCCGGTAAAAATGCATACCCTGCATACTCAATTCTTACGTACCTAAGAATACCACTGTTATCTGCGGGGTTCTGCCCCTGTGTAGAAGGCGTGCCATATAAACCAAGATTATCACTGTTATTGATACCACCTTCAACAGCACCTACGCCCTGCACACCATTAAATGATGCGTTCGTTGGTGCATTACCCAGTATCACTAAACCAGACCAGTCACCTCTTGCAGGTGTTGTTGCTTCTGAGGTAAATACAATTGGTTTATCAGCAGTACCATCAGCAATAATCTTTGAACTCCTGGTGATAATTAAACCGCCTTGCTTACCTAATTCACCAACTATTTTTGTACCTGGCTCTATTGTTAGTATTGCACCATTTGTAACATACACAAGGCCTCTTAACTTATATGTTTTTGCAGCACTTAATGTCCTGTTGGCCGTTATCCGCCCTTCAAGAATTGTATTCTCATTTCCACCGTTGTTGGAGGTATCAATAGGATTGGCTATTACCGTAGTTCCATCAACTTCAATTTTACGGCAACTGATTGTGATTGCACCCAGCATCAATGCGTAGAGAAATAATTTTTTCATTTGTTTGTTCATTAAAAGTTTTACGAATGTGTTTTATAGAGTTGTTATTTCAGATTATAGCTAAACGTTAGAGATACATTGCTGCCATATTTACGGTTGATGGCGAGGGCATCAGTAGCTTTATCGTACTTCTTGTTATTGTTGAGATCATGATAAAACTTGGCATTAAGATTTAATATGTCGGATACATTCAGTTTAAACTCACCGCGTTTGTCCGCTACTTTTTTAGCGATCTGAAAATCAAGCAACCCACGTGGCGCTTCCCATACGGGCGGATAGCTATCTGAGTTAACTGTACCATTACTTGTAGAATTACCAACATAATAAATTCTGCGGCCGATCTGGTTAAAAAGAAGTGTTGTGCTTAGACCGTATCTTTCTACATCATACTGCGCACTTAGGTTTACGAGATACGGGCTTTGGCCTTGCATTGGCCTGTTTAAACCCGGCACCCTGTTATAGATGTAAGACACATTTCCCTGCAGTGTAAAGTTTTTAAACCTGTCATCAAAGTCAAGCCGTTTTCTAAATTCAAGTTCAGCACCAAAGCTTTTAGCTTTGGGTGAGTTGATGTAGTTGAATGTGCTGCTGCTGCCTGCGCCTGTCTGGTTAAAATATAGTTCGATCGGATTTTTAAAATATTTGTAAAACACGCCAAGGGTAAAAAGTTCGCCTGCTCTTGGATACACTTCATATCTCAGATCAGCATTGGTGACTTTTGAGCGTTGTAATCTTGGTTCACCTGTAACTGTTGCACCTAAATCAAAATCATAAAAACTAAATGAACTTAACTCCCTAAACTCAGGCCGGATAACGGTTTGAGAACCGGAAATTCTTAGATTAGTTGTGTTACCAATTTTATAGGTAATGTTTACACCCGGCAGGTAATCTGTTTTTTTACTATGGAAATGTCTTGGATCACTTTGTTTTACACTACCGATAATCTGGTCAAAATCTTCAACTCTTAAACCCCATACAACCCTTAAGTCATTAAAAAGGTTATTATCGAACTGTAGATAACCTGCATTTAAAATTGAATTAGCGAGGTAACGGTAACGATCACCGGAGATTTCATTTAGCGCAAACTTATTATCAAAACCATTACCGAAATTCTCCGGGCTGAAAACAACTGATTGGTCAAGATGCCGAAGCGTTGAATTATCTGTAGGTAAGTAAATCGCAAAAGGTCTGCTATCAAACAATCTGTCTTTAACCTGGAAGAAATAACCTCCTTTTACAGATTGCGCAACGCCCCCAAGATTAAAGTTTTTTGTAACATCACCGCCAGCGGTATAAATGTAATCACTTAAGAACCCGAAGTACCTGCTGCCACTTTTTTGAGAAGAGTTAGACTGGCCAACTAATAATGAATACGGAGAATTTGCTACTGACGGATCGTCCTGGTTATACTGTATGCGTCTTTGGTCTGGCACATATTGATCCAATATATTAAAGCTGCCATACCAATGCAGTTTGGTTTTTATCTGTACTAAATTATGATCACCGGACAACTGTGTATTAAAGAAAGTATTTGCTTTGAAGGCAAGTTCTGATGCCCGAATATTATCATAGCCAACTGCATTACCGGCGCCGCTTTCAAAATCTTTCCCGGTTCTTAATGTAGAATAATTAGAGGTGTTTACATTTAAGATATTCTTAAAAGAAATTTTGTTATTTGCACCCAATTGCAGCGTAAGATTAGCTAGAGCACCAGCCAAAATATCCTGGCTATATTTCTTATTGAAGTAGTCAAAACTTTCACTTGCAATATTATCCTGTATAGAATATATCCTGTTTTCATAATCTGTTCTGCGGTTGCTGCGGGTATAGTTTACCGAGAAAATGCCCGCCAGTTTATTTTTCCCTGCACGCTTATTAAACCCTGCGCTGATCTGGAGATTTTCAGACAACAAAGGCAAAACGTTGCTGCTTTTTGGATAAGCCTGCCATACATTTTTAAATGTAGATGCAAGTGCTGTTTTTTCTGTTGGCGTCATGTTATTAAACATGGCTTTCCTTGGGAAATTGTCTGCCAAGGCTCTTTGACCATTGTCAAAACCAAGAAAATCATATTTATCACCGGGATAAGCATAAAAATCATTTCCGATAGTTTGCGTGTTAAAACCTGTACCCACCTGTATATTCAAGAAGTTTTGAGTAGGTACATCTTTCGTGTTAACCTGAATAATACCACCGGCCCACTCGCCGGGTAACTCAGGAACAAAAGCTTTATTGATAATAATGTTATCAATAATTGCAGAAGGAAAAATATCAAAGCTGAAAGTCTTTCGATCTGGCTCTGTGCTGCTTAATAATATTCCATTTAACATCGCCTGGTTGTATCTATCTGCAAGCCCACGCACTACTAAATATTTACCATCCTGTATGCTGGTACCGGGCACTCTTTTTAATACTTCGCCTGTATTACGGTCTGGCGATCTCCTGATAGCTTCAGAAGAAATAACCTGTGCTACAGTATTTGTATTTTTCTGATATGAGATAAGCGCAGCAACCGTTTCTTTCCGTGCTGAACCTGTAATTACAATTTCATTTTCTGTTTTTGCAGCAGTCTCTAAGAGTACTTCAATCTGCGTAACCTCGCTAGTTTTAACCTCAACATCTGTTAAGTCTTTAACCTTATATCCTACCGAAGAAAACCGGAAGGTGTAAGTTTTTCCAGTTGCTAAACTTAAAACAAATCTGCCATCCTGGTCAGTTGAAATACCTGATTTAGAACCGTCAACTGTAACAGAAACGCCTGACATAGGTGCGCCTAATTTAGCGTCTGTAACTTTACCTTCAACTTTGCCTGACTGTGAAAAGCCAACAGTTGAAATCAATAAAAAAAGAATTACCACATATACGGATCTCATGCACTTAAAATTTATGTAAAGAGATTAAAACAATGTTACCTCATCATTAATGGAATGTTATCTAAATGTTACCAAGCTCCTAGTCCCTATTATATAACTATATCTCACATTTTTGCCACTACACTTAACAAAAGGATAATCTTTACTTAAAGCCTAGTTCACATTCAGGCGTTTATTTTGACTTAGGGCGGTTACAGCTATTAGGTAACTAAATTTCCTGAATGGATAGAGTGAAGAAACGTAAAGTAGATGTATTGATTATTTCCGATGTTCACCTCGGTACATACGGCTGTCACGCTAAAGAGCTGTTATTCTATCTTAAAAGTATACGACCAAAAAAAGTTATTCTTAATGGTGACATTATAGATGTGTGGCAATTCAGTAAAAAATACTGGCCTAAATCGCACACCAGGGTTGTAAGACATTTAATGGGCTGGATCTCTAAAGGCATAAAAACATATTATGTTACCGGCAATCATGATGAAGTGTTTCGAAAATTTGAAGGTTTTAAATTGGGGGCATTACAAGTTGTAAATAAGATCGTGT
Source organism: Ginsengibacter sp. (assembly GCA_039929165.1). Taxonomy (GTDB): domain Bacteria; phylum Bacteroidota; class Bacteroidia; order Chitinophagales; family Chitinophagaceae; genus Ginsengibacter. The sequence goes on along the minus strand of JBDSRT010000009.1, from coordinate 4,225 downwards.
TAGATGTTGGCGAAAATGAAAAGGCCTGGATATTTCATGGTGATGTGTTTGATGTAACCATGCAACACTCGAAATGGCTTGCAAAGCTTGGCGCTGTAGGTTACGATACCTTAATACTAATTAACCGGTTGGTAAATTTCCTGTCAGAAAAGATCTTTAAAAAAGGAAAAATATCCTTGTCAAAAAAAATTAAGAACAGTGTAAAAAGCGCTGTAAAATTTATAAACAATTTTGAAGTAACGGCTGCAGATATTGGGATATCCCAGCAGTTTAATTATGTGATCTGCGGGCATATTCATCATCCGGAGCATAAAATTATTAGCAACAGTGAAGGCTATATACAATATTTAAATAGTGGCGACTGGGTAGAGAACCTTACTGCTTTGGAACTTAATGATGGCGTGTGGCGCATTTATAGATTTGATGATAAGGAAAAACAAAAAATGCTGGCAGAAGAAAGCATTGACGATAGTGAACTTAACACAGGTTCCTTGTTCAACAACATGTTGCAGGAGTTTAAGCTTATGAAAATACCCGTGGCATGAAGATACTTTATGCTATACAGGGCACGGGTAATGGCCACTTAAGCCGTGCAAGAGATGTGATACCTTGCCTACAGCTAAAAGGCGACGTTGATATATTAGTTAGTGGTTCGCAAGCCGATGTTGATCTGCCGTTCCCGGTAAAGTACAGGCTAAAAGGTCTCAGTTTTATTTTTGGGAAAAAGGGCGGTGTTGACCTGGTAGAAACCTATAAAAAAGGCAACTTGAAAAGATTATATAAAGAGATCAAATCATTGCCGGTATCGGACTATGATATTGTGATCAACGATTTTGAACCCGTAACTGCCTGGGCCTGTTACCTGAAGCATAAGTCCTGTATAAGTTTAAGTCACCAGTCAGCAGTGCTTAATAAAAAATCGCCTAAGCCTGCAAAGAGTGATGCAATAGGCAAAGCCATCCTGAAAAATTATGCACCGGTTTCAGAGCACTATGGCTTTCATTTTAAAACATATGATACAAATATTTTTACGCCGGTAATACGTCAGCAGGTTAGAGATATGGAGGCAAAAAGTAAAGATCATTATACAGTGTATTTACCGGCCTATGATGACCAGACTATCATAAATATTTTGAAAGAAGCGAAGGATGTTGACTGGGAAATTTTTTCAAAACATAGCACCGAAAAATACAGTTATAAAAACTTCATCGTAAAGCCGGTTACCAACGAGGCCTTTCTAAAAAGTTTGGCTACATGCAAAGGCATATTGTGTGGTGCCGGTTTTGAAACGCCTGCAGAAGCTATCTTTCTTAAAAAGAAGCTGATGGTTATACCGATGAAAAACCAATATGAGCAACAATGTAATGCGGCAGCTTTGGAGCAGATGGATGTGCCGGTGATAAAGTCTTTAAAGAAAAAATATATATCTGAAATAAATGACTGGATAAAATCTGATGATGTTATTCATATTGCTTACAAAAACAATTTGCAAGAGGTTATAGATCTCATCTTCGAAAGACATGCCTCATCGCCAAACGTCGCACCATTGCTTTCTATGATTCTAAAAGATTCTAAAAAATCTTTTTTGAATAACGTTTTTTTAAAATCAGGAATGTAAATGAACGTAAGCAAAGAAGCGTTTGGCAATAATTTTATCTGGGGTGTTGCTACAGCAGCTTATCAGATAGAAGGTGCTCATTGTAAAAACGGCAAAGGCCAGTCAATATGGGATGTGTTCTCCAATACAAAAGGAAAAATTATAAACAATGAGAATGGTAACGATGCCTGTAATTTTTATGAACATTATTGCAGCGATATCAGTCTTGCTTATTCACTTAACATAAAAAATTTCAGGTTATCTATTTCCTGGAGCCGCCTGTTTCCGCAAGGTTTTGGCAAGATAAATTCTGATGGTGTTGATTATTATAACAGGGTAATTGATTTTTGTTGTGAAATAGGCGTTGTGCCCTGGATCACTTTGTATCATTGGGATTTGCCCTACGAGCTCGAGAAGAATGGTGGCTGGACCAACCGCGATATTGTTGGCTGGTTTGCTGAGTATGTTACATTTTGCATAAGAACTTTTGGTGATAGGGTTACCAACTGGATGGTACTTAATGAGCCGATGGTATTTACCGGTGCCGGGTATTTTTTAGGATTACATGCACCAGGGAAAAGAGGTCTTGGTAATTTTTTGCCGGCAGCGCATCATGCTGCATTAGCTCAGGCTGTAGGTTTACGTATTATCAAAACTGAGTCTGCGGTTTTTAAAGCCGGCACTACTTTTTCAACTTCGCATGTAGAACCTGCATCATCTTCTGATAATGATATTGCTGCTGCCATTAAAGTAGATGCCTTATTAAATCGCTTTTTTTTGGAGCCTTTACTTGGCCTTGGTTATCCCTTAAAAGATCTTAAATTTTTGCAGGGCATTGAGCAATACATGAAACCCAACGATGAAGCTGATCTTGTTGCTGAAGCAGATTTTATTGGCCTACAGATCTATACCAGAGAGATCGTAAAGTTTTCGCCTTATATCCCTTTGATCAATGCAAAAATAGTGAAGGCCGATCAGCGAAATGTTGAGCGAACCGCAATGAACTGGGAAGTGTATCCTGCAAGCATGTATCATATGCTGAAGAAATTTGCGGCGTATAGAAATATTAAAGAAATTATCGTTACAGAGAATGGCGCAGCCTTTCCAGATGAGCTCCAGGATGACAAAATTGAAGACCAAAAACGGATCAATTATCTGCAACAAAATATTGAACAGCTATGGCGGGCCAAACAGGAAGGCGTTAACGTGAATGGTTATTTTGTATGGACGCTCATGGATAATTTTGAATGGAGCGAAGGTTACCGGCCACGGTTTGGTTTAGTATATGTTGACTTTGCGACAGACAAAAGAGTTATAAAAGCGTCCGGCTATTGGTATCAACAATTTTTATCATCAACGTCTCAGGTTGTTCCTGTTCAAGAAGATTTTCTATCGTTGATAAATTAATAAACCATCGGATAAATTATAATCTGTTAGATTGTATCTTATCGTTCTCAAGCCAGAACAAAAATGTCATCCTGTTCTTGTTATCATCCTTCTTTTCGTAAGAAATCTTATTACCATTGATAGAGTGCAAAAAAGCTTTAAACTCAGCCTCAACTTCTGCGAGTTCAATCTCAAATGCCGCCTTTTGGTCTTCAAGTTTTTTTACCTGGCTGAATAATTTAAAGCCATCCTGGGCATCGCTTGATTTTATTACAGCATTATTGTAATCTGCCAGGAAATTTGCTTGTTTTTCTTTCACCTTTTCTAACATTAGCGGAATTTCAATTTGCTCTTCCGTGAGTACTATATATTCCTCCATCAGGTCTTCGATGTGCTTAACTTTCTTATCCTTCATGCTGGTATTTTTTTGGGCGTGTAAAATACAGTATTCGCCACTTTTCCAATGTTAAGTTTTGATCTAGATATTTTCCACCATCTCTTCTGCAAAGCCAAAGGATAACGTCATACCGGCGCCGCCAAGCCCATTCAGAATATAGACACCATCTTCAGGCTGAATAAAAATGTCTGTAGCGCCATTCAGCATTTTAGGATAAATACCATTCCAGGTTTGCAACAATTGCCAGTTTGAAGATGTAACAAATTGCGAAAGATATGAGGTGATTAATGCATTGATCTTTGCATCATCAAAAGGATCTAAGGACAAACCATATCGGTGTGAATCACCTACTGTGAGTTCGCCCTGGCCATTTTGAGAAACCATTACGTGGATGCCATTCTTTATATAACAAGGCATCTCGTTATAATATCTTTTTTGCAACGCAGCAAGCGATGGCGCCGCGGTAAAGCCTTTATAATGAATAAGGGAAAGGCCACCGCATAGCGAAGGGCCAAGATTGAAATTTTCAGCTTTACTTTTAAACCGCATCATTTGCAGTTTACATTTGGTGATCTCTAATTGTTTGAAATGATCCGGGTATAATGTTTCAAAATCAGCACCGCTGCAAATACAAACCACATCAGCTTCCAACGAGCGGCTATCAAAAAAAACTTTGTTGCTCCGCACTCTTGTAGCTTTTGAGTTCCAGATAAATTTTACATTAAGTTGTTCATGAAGATAGATAGCCACTGTTGCTATGGCTTCCCTGGGATCAACTACCATTTCAACAGGACTGTACAGCCCGCCAATGAGTTGATGCGGATTTACCGCCTTACTTTTTGCAA
>JBDSRT010000008.1:0-3789 GCA_039929165.1 Ginsengibacter sp. | reverse complement strand
CTTGCATCTATAGATTTTTTTAAAAGATGATACCCATAAATGTCATGCGTTTTAACACCGGTAGAAGAGGCGATTAATTGATTAAGTATTTTGCTGTCTTCAGCTTCGGCAGGCTGTATTTTAATTGATATTTTTTTTTGCATAACCTGCCGCAGGTGAAAAAGTAAAGATCATGTCAGCTATAATATATTAAAAGGGCAGATCATCAACAGCGTCCTGCGATTGCGATGAAAAAGTATCTAAAGGCTCAAAATGGCCATCATCTCCGGAAGAATTTTTATTGTTCTGAAAGACCTGTTCTATTCTCCAGGCATCAAGATTGGTAATATAATTGGTTCGGCCATCTTTTTCCCACTTGTTGCCTTTTACATTAAAATAAACTTTTATGTTATCGCCGATATTGATATTGTCAACTATAACAGTTTTATCCTGTACACACTGGAACTTTATATAATTGGTAATTGTTCTGCCGCCGATATCGTCAGTTTTCTCAACAACAAACTCACGGGTTTTGAAAGTTTCTGAACGTTGAACAACATCATATTTCGCCACTAATTTTCCTGAAAGATCGTAACTCATTCTATAAAATTTTAATGGTTAAAGGTAGAAATAAATGCTTCAACTATTTATTGATTACGAACAATGTTTAAGGATCATTCACAAATTGTATAACAAATACTAAAAGTTTCTTTCGGATAACATTTTAATAGCAACAACTTTTGCAAAGAAGAACTCTATTAGCCTTCATTTGAAATGGATTATATTCTACTTCAATAACCATTTATAGAGGCATTTGTTTTAATTAATAATTGGGTTTAATCTATGCTGATAGAGAACAAAAACGGCACTTATCTATCACCTAAAACAGCCTATAAAAACATAACATTATAATGATTATTACAGATATGTTTAATGGTATAATTGCTATAAAAAATATGCAGTAATTAAGGCTTGATAAAGAGGCTATGGTCATTATAAGTGTAATGCAATAATTATTAGGAGCTAAAGCTTTAATGAATCTTTCAAATAAAATATTTAGCAAACTCTTCGGTGCTGATGAACTATTTAATAATTTATAAAAACAGCTTTAAAATTGAAATCGATGTTGTAGTAAGACTTAGAAGATCGCCAGATTTGAAATGATATAACCCTTGCTGGTATTGATTTTCATACTTTTTAGATGGATAAGTTATATGGTGATTAGAAGCCGAGAGCTACCTTAAATTAGCTTATAATTTGTTCTAAGTAAAATACAAAACAATTAGGGCAAATGAAGTAAAATAATAAAAACGTACAACAAAAATTTAATCTTATTATTAATTGAGATAGAGCTTATTTTTTTAAAATAGTTAACTGAAGAATACTATGATTTCTCTAAGGGGAAAAATAAAAATTTAACGAAAAGGCACACTGTAGTTATAGGAAAAAAAACAAGCGAATAAAAAATTTTTTTTTCAATTAATTATTTGATATTCGCTCTCCTCTTAAATTTTCTTTAAAGAATATTTTTGCAAGGGATAAACCACAAGAACGTAATCAATTTTTAAATTTCAATAACCTGCTACGGAATGATGGAGAATGTTTGCGAAAAAATTTGGACCAATTGTCTTGCAATCATCCGGGATATCGTAGAGTGGCAGCATTTTAAAACGTGGTTTGAGCCAATTAAGCCAGTTGATCTTAATGATAAGGTTTTAACTATTCAGGTACCAAGCCAATTTTTTTATGAGTATCTTGAAGAGCATTATGTAAATCTTCTGGCTAAAACATTAAAAAGAGAGTTAGGCAAAGATGCAAGATTGGAATATAGGATAATGGTTGATAGTGGCAATAGTAATAATAAGCCATTAACGATGGATGTGCCGGGCCAGGTTTATAAATCTTACACTAACAATGAAATGGATTTTCCTCTTGTTATAAATAACCCTGTTAAAAACCCATTTGTTATTCCGGGTTTAAAAAAGATGCAGATAGATCCGCAATTAAATCCTGTGTATTTGTTTGATGCTTTTGTTGAAGGTGATTGTAACAGGGTAGCAAGACGTGCCGGCAAAACAGTTGCTGAAAAACCTGGGTCTACTTCTTTTAATCCCCTGGTTATTTATGGCAGCGTAGGTTTAGGTAAAACACATTTAGCCCAATCTATTGGGAACGAGGTTAAGCGCCTGCATAATAACAAAGTAGTATTATATGTAAGCTCTGAAAAATTTATCAATCAGTTTGTTGATCATAGCCGTAATAATGCCATCAATGATTTCATTCATTTTTATCAATTGATTGATGTTTTGATCATTGATGATATACAATTTTTTAACAGGGCAGAAAAGTCGCAAGATGCTTTTTTTGCCATCTTTAACCATTTGCACCAAAGTGGTAAACAATTAATACTTACATCAGATAAGCCACCTAAAGATCTGGAAGGGGTACAGGAGCGTTTATTAAGTCGTTTTAGATGGGGCTTAAGTGCTGATTTACAAATACCTGATTACGATACTAAAATTGAGATTCTTGAGCAAAAGATGAAGAATGACGGACTGGAAATGCCCAAAGAAGTAGTAAAATATATTGCATACAATATTCAAAATAACATAAGAGAACTAGAGGGCGCTTTGATTTCCCTGTTGGCACAATCTTCGCTCAATAAGAGGGAAATTGATCTTGAATTAGCCAAAAAAGTGTTACGAAATTTCATCAAATCATCATCGAAAGAAATTACTATAGATACCATTCAAAAAATGGTGTGTGAGTATTTTGATGTGCCTTACGATAAGTTGTTACAGAAGACAAGAAAAAGAGAAATTGTTCAGGCACGACAGATTAGTATGTTTCTTGCAAAAGCTTTTACAAAAAACTCGCTTAAAACTATCGGAGAACACTTTGGTGGACGTGATCATACTACCGTAATTCACAGTTGCCAAACAGTTAAAGACCTTATGGATACTGATACGCTATTCAAAGAGAGCGTGATTGAGTTACAGCAAAAAGTGCAGCTTGCTGCCATGTAATTAATATAAATTAGTGATAACTATTAGTTGCTGTTTATCCTTTTCATCTATAGATAATTATACTTTTTTGTTTAGAATTCAAATGTTACTTTTGCCTCCCTTCAATTTTTAATTGAGTGTAGGAGAGGTGCCTGAGTGGCCGAAAGGAACGGTTTGCTAAATCGTCGTACGGGTTAAACTGTACCGTGGGTTCGACTCCCACCCTCTCCGCCCCTCTTTAAAAATGTTGACTTTTTCGGGGCGTAGCGTAGCCCGGTTATCGCGCCACATTTGGGATGTGGAGGTCGCAAGTTCGAATCTTGCCGCCCCGACCAAGATGATTCTTCTCAAAGTAAAAGCTCGTAAAACTCAGTGTTCACGGGCTTTTTTCTTTTTAGGCCTGTCAAACAATATCAATTAATATCAACTTATTTGTCACCAATTCGGTTACCAAACGGTCGGGGTAGGTGGTAACCGAATCCTTTGTAACGTTTTGACAAGCAAAAGCTTAGAAATTTTATTTTCGCTCGTTTCGATTCTGGTTACATCATTTTTCTCCGGGCGAAAAAATCATAGTTTTTTAAAAATTATGTATTTATGAATTCAGGGAGATATGTATTTTCTCCAATTATCGCTTTGGTATCCTCCGCCTCCTTTCAAACCATTGTAAACAGGCACTTGGTGATTACAAGGTAAAGCAATTTAGTTGTTGGAAACAGTTTTTATGCATGGCATTTGGACAACGGACCCATAGGGAAAGCATTAGTGATACCATTTTATGTCTTAAAGCAAATGCCAATAAAAT
>JBDSRT010000007.1:0-4291 GCA_039929165.1 Ginsengibacter sp. | reverse complement strand
ACAGAACTTAAAGCCATTGCAGCGCCTGCAATCATTGGGTTTAACAGGAAGCCGTTAAATGGATATAACAAACCTGCTGCAATCGGGATACCAATAATGTTATAGATAAATGCCCAAAAGAGGTTTTGGCGTATGGATGCCACTGTGTATTTTGATAACTTAATTGCCTGTGGAATTTTCTTAAGATCGGATGAAATGATGGTCATTTTAGCTACATCCATTGCGATGTCGCTTCCTTTGCCCATTGCAATACTTACATCTGCCTGCGCTAATGCATTGCTGTCGTTTATGCCATCGCCTACCATTGCGACAATCTTTCCCTGCTGTTGCAATTCTTTTATAAATGCTGCTTTGTTAGCCGGCAATACTTCCGCTTTGTAATGTTCTATTCCTACCTGCAGTGCTATGGCTTTTGCCGTAGCCGGGTTATCTCCTGTAAGCATGTAAACTTCTATGCCTGCTGCCTGCAATTGCTTCACGGCATCTACAGATGTTTCTTTAATCTTATCAGCAATCGCAACTACTGCCAATGCCTGTTTTTCATCTGCAAAGTAAATAACAGTTTTTGCTTCGGATAGCCATTTTGTAACAGCCGTTTCTAATTGTGAAGCAATGGAAATATTGCTTGTTTTTAACAGCGAAGCGTTACCAACAAAATATATTTTATCGCCTACCAGAGCTTTTGCGCCTAAGCCTGTCATACTTTCAAAGTGATGTACCGGCAGGTACTGAACCTGTGCAAGATGATTTACAACTGCATCAGCTAATGGATGCTCCGATTGTTTTTCCAAAGAGGCTAAAGCTGGTAAACTGCTTTCGTCATTGTTTAACCAAAGTATGTCTGTTACAACCGGTTTACCTTCTGTGATGGTTCCTGTTTTGTCCAATATGATGGCATTGATTTTCTTCGCCAGTTCAAGACTTTCTGCATCTTTTATCAGTATGCCATTTTCCGCTCCTTTACCTACACCAGCCATGATAGCTGTTGGAGTAGCCAAACCTAAAGCACACGGACAAGCAATTACCAACACTGTAACCAGTGCTAATAAGCCTTGTGTAAATCCGTTTTCACCACCAAATATTACCCATGCAATAAGGCTTAAAATGGAAATAAGAATGACGATTGGAACAAAGATGCCTGCAATTTTATCTACCAGTTTTTGTACAGGTGCTTTGCTGCCTTGTGCCTGCTGTACCATTTTAATAATCTGTGCTAAAACTGTGTCGCCACCAACTTTATCTGCGGTAAATTGAAAACTTCCTTTTTGATTGATTGTTCCTGCAAAAACTTTTTCGCCTTGTGTCTTCTCTACAGGTATCGGTTCACCGCTAATCATGCTTTCATTTACAAATGAATTGCCTTTGGTTACTGTGCCATCTACGGCAATTTGTTCGCCCGGTTTTACCAGTAACAGGTTTCCAACATTTACACTGGCTATAGGCATTTCCATTTGATGCCCGCCTTCATGAACAACAGTAACAGTTTTAGGCTGTAAGCCCATTAATTTTTTAATGGCTGATGAAGTATTGCCTTTGGCCCTTTCTTCTAGCAGTTTGCCTAGTAAAATAAAAGCGATGACTACGGCTGCAGCTTCAAAATAAACATGCGCTTGCAAACCCCTGCTATGCCAATATTGAGGATATAAAGTATTGAATACGCTAAACAAATAAGCAACACCTGTACTGAGTGCCACCAGCGTATCCATGTTGGTAGAACGATGCTTTATTTGCTTCCAGGCGTTGATAAAAAACTGCCGTCCGAAAAATAAAACAACAGGTGTACTCAAAGCCCACATGATGTAATTGGCATAAGGGATGTTCATGAAAAACATTCCAATTGCGACCGTAGGAATAGCCAATGCTATTGAACCAATAGTTTTCTTTTTGAGTGTATCTGATTTTTCTTTTTGTAATGCTGCTAACTGGTCTTTGGCATCTTCGCTTTCATCAATCATCAAATCGTAGCCAATGCTTTGCAAGGCTGCTTTTAATTTATGCGGATCTGTGATTGTGGGAATGTATTCTACCTGCGCAGTTGCATTGGCGTAATTAACTGAAACGTTTATTACCCCGGGCTGGCTTTTTAAAATGCTTTCAGAACTTACGGCACAAGATGCACAAGTCATATTAAGCACCGGAAAGTTTCTCTTTACGGTATCTACATCATAGCCTAAATCCCGAATAGCTTTTACTACATCGGTCAAAACTTCCAACTCTCCGTTTGTATTGATGACTGCCCTGTTATTGTTCAATTCAACTTTATGTGCGGTAATGCCCTGCACTTTGCCTAAACCTTTATCGATTATCAAAGCACAATGCTCACTGTCCATGCCCTCTAAAGGAATATTGATTGAGCTGTTATTTTCGGTTGCCATATCTTTTATATTAGATACAGCAAAGCTATTATCATGCTACCTCTAGAGCATTACACAATTCTGGAGAAGATTTGTAATATTTTGGTTGGAACCTAAATGTTATCCAGCGACTTTCTTTTGTTCTGTCCCACTTGCTTAAAATGAGTTGCGGTAAGCCCTGTTATTTTTTTAAACTGGTTTGATAGGTGAGCAACGCTGCTGTAGCCTAACTTAAATGCAATCTCGCTAAGGTTCAATTCATCGTAAATAATCAGTTCCTTTACTTTTTCAATCTTTTGATTGATGATGAACTTTTCAATAGTAATGCCTTCAACATCGGAAAACAAACCGCTTAGATAAGAGTAATCTTTATGCAGGGTTTGGGAAAGTATTTCTGAATAGTTGTGATGAATTTCTTCGTCGGTATGATGAACTTGCGTAATGATGATGTTCTTTATTTTTTCGATCAATTGTTTCCTGCTATCATCAAGCAATTCAAAGCCGGTTCTTTTTAAATCATCAGCGAATTGCTTCAATTTTTTGTCTCCCGGGTCTTTGGTTAATTCCACTTCTCCTAAACGCACATAGTTTGCCTTGAGCTTATTGTCTTTTAAAAGCTGCTCCACTGAAGAAATGCAACGTGGACAAACCATATTTTTTATATATAATAACATGAGTGTTTTTGCCTGATAAGTCAAGGTAGTCATTTGAAAGTAAACAACGGGAAAGGAGTAGCTTATAATTCAAACGGTGCAACAAACCCGCTTTTTGTGGCAATATTTTAAAGAATTTTTGAATTATTATTATTGAAAGTTTTGCATGGCTGCACATTGTACAAAGTATCCCGATGGAAAATTGCAACAACGCAATTATGAACAAATAGCAACACAAATCACTGGTTCCAAAAATGATCTTTATTTACAGCCTGTTTAGTCTTCCCCCATCAACTTCTATCATTGCGCCCTGTACAAAAGCAGCATCGTCTGAAGCGAGAAAAGCAGCCACAGCAGCAATGTCTTCGGGCTTGCCCACGCTGTCTTTACTTACCTGTTCAAGCCCGGCTTTTATGTTTGGATTTTCCCATAGCATAGGCGTATCAATGGCGCCCGGTAAAATAGCATTTACACGAATTCCTTTGGCTTTTCCTTCAATTGACGCAGACCTGGTAAGCGAAAGCAGGGCAGCTTTAGCTGCTGCATAAGTGGCTACCATAGGTGTTGTTTCAATGGCATGAATACTTGAAATATTTATAATAGCTCCGCCGTTTTTCATTTGCAGAAATGCATGCTTGGTAAAAAAGAAAGCTCCCAGCAAATCAACATCTAATATTCGGTGCCAGTCGTCTGCTGTTTGCTCTTCAAGCTTTTTAAAAATCATCAGCCCGGCATTGTTAACTATCACATCAAGGCTGCCAAATTGTTTGATGGTTCCGGCTACAGTCGCTTCTACCTGTTGCTCTTTGCCTACATCGCATTGGCTTATCCATACACCTTCGGCACCTGCAGTGTTAAGCTCATCCTGCGCTTTGTTTAGAATATCTGCATTGATATCTGCCAAAACAATTTTTGCACCTTCCGATGCAAACCTTTTTGCAGTTGCCAAGCCGATTCCGCGGCCGCCGCCGGTAACAATTACAGTTTTATTTTTAAATCTCATTTTGATTGTTTGTCTGCTTTAAATAATTCATGTGCGCTAGTCTTATTTTGCGCCTCATCTTCCGGTAGTTCTTTATCGCCTTCACCGATTTCAAAACCTTCGGGAACTGCAATGGGTACATTAAGGCAAACGCTCTGCGTAGGAAGTACCTGACGCCAGTCTTTTATCAACTGTTTATAGGCTTCACCAACGGGTCTTATATTCCTGTCGAGGTCGTATAAGCCTAGCGGGTTCACCCTTCCATTATTTTCACGAAGGGCTGTGTCCCAATCTACCTGGTC
>JBDSRT010000006.1:0-3550 GCA_039929165.1 Ginsengibacter sp. | reverse complement strand
TCATCAATAGTCCCATCAATGTCATCAACACCAAAGGATAATGAAAGCTGCGCATTTTGCCTGCCCAACATAGGCCAGTAAGATTTAATGTGTGCAAAATTGTCAAGGTAAATTCTTGCAACGGCATACATCTTCATGTCCTCGACCACTGACGATTCCGGCACATTGCTCATCTCATTGTCCTTATTACGAAACTTCAATGGAATGAATGTATTGAAGCCGCCGGTTTTATCCTGCAACGCTCTTAAGCGACCCATGTGATCAACACGATGATGATAATTTTCTATGTGCCCGTATAGCATGGTTGCATTTGTATGCATGCCAAGATTATGCGCTGTTTCATGAATATTTAACCAGCCTTCAGCATCTACTTTATCATCACAGATTTGCTGTCGTATTTCCGGGTGAAATATTTCAGCGCCGCCACCAGGCAGTGAATCAAGACCGGCATCTTTCATCATTTGCAAGCCTTCCTTAACTGACACTTTCGCTTTACGAAACATATAATCTAATTCAACTGGAGTAAAGCCTTTTATGTGCAAATCGGGTCTGTGTATTTTTATATTTTTAACAAGCGTACAAAAAAATTCAAGATTCATTTTTGGATGAACGCCACCAACAATATGAACTTCCGTGACCGGCTTGCCATCATAGCTTTTTACGATGTCAAGCATTTGCTGCAAACTTAATTCCCAGCCCTCATCTCTATGTGCATATAATCTTGAGTAAGAACAAAACTTACAGGCAAACACGCAAACATTTGTTGGCTCTATATGGAAATTTCTATTGAAAAAAGTTTTGTCGCCATGCTTCTTTTCTCTAATATAATTGGCAAGTTTGCCGGCGAAAGAGAGGCTTGCATGTTCAAATAAAAAAAGCGCTTCGTCATCTGTTATTCTTTGTGCTGCGTAAACATTTTCTGCAATGCTGTTAAGCGTTATATCCTGTGTAATCATCTCCTTCTAAAATATTTTAAAGTGCAAATTTAGCGGCACTGAAGCAGTAAGTGCCGCCATTTACGTTAATTCTTTAGTACTCTTTCAACAACAAATTTATCAGTGTATGTAAGCTTTATTACATACATACCTCTTGACAATTTAGATAGGTTAGTAATTATCTGCGCCGGAGCTTCACCACTAAATTGTTGCTGGGATACCAATTGCCCGACTGCGTTATAAACAGAAACTATCCTTAGGTTTTGCGGTGCCTGCAAATGTTGAATAATAAGTTGTGTTGAGAATGGATTTGGATATATTAAAAAGCCCTGGCTGGTTAAACGTGCTGGTCTTTTCACGCTATTAATAGAGATATTATCTACATACAAGTTATTTTGTTTATTGCCCTTGCTAACGAAATATACCTGGAAGTTCTGGTTGCCAATTATATCAGACAAATACAATCTTATATTTTTCCATTGGCTGGCAGTTGGCGTAAACGCTGTGCTGTTACTGTTGTTAGGGTCATCAATAGTTTGAAGATCTTCGCCCCATTTTTTCCATACAGTTGTAAATGTCAACCCACAATCTGTACTTACTCTAATCTCTAAAGTATCTAATGGCAATACCGTGCTGCCAGGAAAAGTTGCTCCTGGTGCATAGGCATAGTCAAAGGAGACAAATACAGAGTCTGCCGCTGGATCTGTTTTCACAACGGGTGAAACAAATTGATCGGTTGTGTTTAAACGTAAATCATCAAAGTTGCGAATTACCATCGAAGCAATGCCATTTTTTGAAGCAGTTGTTGTTCTTTCCCATGTGATGCCACCATCAGGATTTACCAGTGCCCAGTTGTTTGGTGGAAAAACAGGTGTTTCAAAGTCCTCAGCAACTGGTGCATCAACAACGGGAGATACAGTAAACGATTTTGATAGTGTATCATTTGCTGTAAAGTCATCTGCAGAACCATTCGGACTAGAAATATATACTGTCAACTTATGTGCACCTGCAACTGCGGAAATAGGGCTCAAGGTTATATTCTGAGCATCGCAACGGGAAAGAGAGCCAGCATAATTAAAGCTTACAGGCGTTTCATTATCTAACTGGTAAACGATATTAAGCGTTTTAATTGTATCGCCTCCCTGGTTATATATCGTCACCTCAGGAACAATAGAGTTTGCACAAAGTTGTTGTGAAGGTTGATTAATAGACACTAATTGAACGTTTCTTCGCCTGGCTGCCGATGAGGCGAAAGCGAGATTATCAATATAACAGGCCTGTCCAAAGTTACTGGTGAATTTTAAGCCTGCTAAAATATTTTTACCGTTGATACTGCAGGTACTAAGCTTAACACTATCTCTTCGCCACTGAGATGCAGTAGGTACGAAAATATTATCTGAAACAAAAGCGCCACCGTTGGTTGCCAATGCTGCGCCCCATTTCTTATAACCTGTAGGCAGCCATGTTTCGCCGCAGTCCAGTGAATACACCACTTCAAGCGTGTCTATATCATCAGCACTAAATCTTGCATAAGCCACATCAAAAGATATGCTAAGCGTATCTATAACAGACACATCAATTCTTGGGCTTTTAAAAATATCAATAGCTTTCAAAGTCTCATATTCAAAAGCATTCATGCGCATAGAGGCCGAACCTGATTTGGCAGCCTGCGTAGTTCTTTGCCAGGTTACGTCACCATCGGCATTAAATATTGACCAGCCACCCGGTGGAGGAAAAGTAGCATTTTCAAAAGTCAGGGTTACGGGTAGATCAAGCAATGGTAAAACAGTAAACATCACACTAATAGTGTCGTTCAATTTTCTTTGGTCGGTACCATTATTGGGATTGAAAGTAAATAGTTTGACCGTGTGATTGCCAACACTTACAGGAAAAGCATTTAGAGTGACGTTCCTGCTTGCAAAAGAGGCCAGGTTACCTGTAAATAGAAAAGGTGCACCTATTGTATTGCCATCAAGTTGTACGCCTATACTTACACTGGTGAGCGGCAAATTGCCCGTATTTCTTAAAATTATTTCTGGTGAAATAGTGCCATTACAAAATGTACCACCGCCAATCGGGGATACAACACTGGTCAGGCCTGCATCTAAAGTTACATTAGCATAATCGGGTTTTACCAAAGCCCACCAGGTAGCATATCTTGAGCTACTTGTGCCCGTGCCTACCTTAGCGGCGGCAATTTCCTGTTTCGTCCAAAGATCTCCGTTTGTTGGATCAATAGCAGTGCTGCTGTAATCGCCCCACCGGTTACGATCTCCACCAAATGTTTTGTAGTAGGAGGCTTCACCACCTTTATAAATTACTTCATTATCTAGAGTGTTATAAGGTGTGCCTGCGTTACGGTAGGAATAAGCGGCACTTGGATATGTTTTGTCAGAAAAGTGAGTGTAACCAATTAGTACTGATTCATTTGGTGAAACCGCAAGACTCGGGAAAGCCCTGAAAGCACTACCGGCGTTAATACGGCCAGTCTGTATAATATTACCTGTAGGCGATAACTGCATCCATTGAACCAATGCCTTACCACCTATGAAAATATTCTGACAACCCCACAGTAAACCGTTTCGTTCAAAAACTGTTTGCATCCTTGCATCGCC
>JBDSRT010000005.1:0-13970 GCA_039929165.1 Ginsengibacter sp. | reverse complement strand
GCTGTTCACGGTAAGCAAAAGATATTGCATTGCTTTCATCCTGATTATTAAAGCCACGGTTATCTATATAACTCAACTGTAAGTTTTCGCCTACACGAATTTTATCTTTTATTGTAAAGTTTGTATTGGCCCTTACTGAATATCTTTTATACCCAGTAAATTTAATGATGCCATCCTGATTGTAATAGCCAAGGCCAAATAAATAATTGCTGCCCTCGTTACCACCTGAAATGGAAACATTATGACTCTGCATAGGCGCTTTTTTAGTAATCTCCTTTAACCAATCAGTACCGGTTTTATTAGCCCTGTGAATGAGATATGTGCCTTCGCCATTTACATCATTCAAGTCAAGCTTATATAGACTATCAGCAGCTAAAGGATCGCCTGCCTGTACACCGCTCGCTGTACCAGCCAAGATATATTCAGGGATTACGGGTGTAGCTGTAGATGTTTGGCCGCCATTGTATTGACCTAAATTAAATGTAGTTGCCGTTTGGCCCGGAATACCCTGTTGTAATTTTAATAGATATTGTCCATACTCAGCAGTGTTCAATAAGTCAAACTTTTTAGTAAGGGATTGCGTTCCGTAATAAGCATCATAATTTACTCTAGCCTTGCCCTTTCCTTTTTTTGTAGTAATAATAATTACACCATTTGCAGCGGCAGCACCATAAGCAGCGGCTGAAGAGCCATCCTTCAACACCTGCAAGGATTCGATGTCATTCGGATTAAGATCACTAATAGAGCCAACCCTTGCTCCATCTACCACATACAGTGGTTCGTTTTGGTTAAATGTTGTAAAGCCCCTGATACGAATTGAAGCACCTGCACCAGGTACACCAGATGTACCAACTGTAACACCTGCCGCTTTACCTTGCAATAAGCTCTCAACGTTTGATCCGGGGTTTGCAATCAATTCTTTTGCGCTAACTACCGAAACTGAACCGGTAATATCCTTTTTCCGCTGTGCGCTATAACCTGTAACAACAACCTCATTCAATGTTGACAAGGTCGATTTTAAACCGACAGATAAATTAGATTGCCCGGTAACCACAATATCCTGTGGCTCGTAGCCCACAGATGAAACAGTTACTCTGGTCTTGTTATCTGGAACCAAAATTGAAAAGTTTCCTTCATTATCGCTTTGTGTACCTGTAGTTGTACCTCTAACCGTAATAGTACTGCCGGCAACAGGCGCCCCTGTTTTGGAATCGGTTACATTTCCAGTATACGTTTTTTGCGAAAAACAGACACTGCATAATAAGAGGAAAGTTAAGCCCAGCGATAGCCGGGGGATCAAATTTTTTAACATAGCAATAGTTTGATTTAGAAAATGTGTGGCAAATTAACAAAATCTTATTATTCCAAAATCATTTTATAAAAAATAAAATTTAAGTTGAAAAAGATAATGAACTTATAATGGATAAAAAAGTATGATGAAATGCTGCATTACAATAAAAAAAAATATTTTATTGAGTCTTTTTTGTGCTGTCTTTCATAACTGTAGCGGAGTCTGTTTTGTTATTGTCGAGGTTTATAGAATTAGTCGTATCCGGTATATTGCCATTTACATTTTCTATTCCCGGTTGGTTCTGGCTTGCATCGTCTGTTACTTCGTCTTCTTTAGCATTACAGCTTATAGCTGAAACAAAAACCACGAGTGCTAATAACTTTTTCATAATAAATCTTTTTGGAGTTTGATTTTGATAGTTGGTAGATAAAATTATTAAACTGTTGACCTCTGATTAGTACAATCTATGTTTCGCAAATCTAGTGCGGCCAAGCTTAGCAACTTTTCGAATTGAAAACTAATGAAATTCTAATTAAGTATGCAGACAAAAATTTGATAGTGCCTATTAACTTTTATTAAGCACATGCATTTGATTAGCATTAGAATTGTATAAGGTTTTGTATACTGAATATTGCTTATTATAAATGAGTTGCAATTTTTTATCTGGCTTTAAAATTTGAATTTTCCCAGAGGGAAATTTATAGGTTTTTAATATATCAATACTTTTAAAAGCCAGTATTGCGGCACCTCTCGCTGATGCATCCTGTTCAGGCATTACATTTATTTTTTTATTAAGAATATCTGTTAGCATTTGTAACCATTCGGATGAGTTAATAAAACCTCCGGTAACATTTACCTGTTTTATACTATTATGTAGTTGAAGCTCTTCTAAAATATTTTTCAACGCATAACAAACACTTTCAATGCCGGCTCTTAAAAAATGTAAAGTCGAATGATAGGCCCTCACGCCAATAAATATTCCAGAAGAATGTTCATCCCAAACAGGACATCTCTCCCCATTTATATAGGGCAAGAAGACTAAACCATCACATCCTGCGGGTACTGATTTGATCGTCGTAAATAAATTATTATAGTCTTCAACTGTTGCTTTATTTTTTTGCAAAAACGTTTTAAGCAACCATGGAACCACATTGCCGCCGTTATTTACAGGCCCTCCAATAATGAATGTGTTTTGATCCAGCACATAGTTAAATAGCATCGTTGCACTATTGAGCAATACTTGCTGAGATGCTACTCTTACTGCGCCACTTGTACCAATAGTTAACGCAGCAATGCCCGGCCGCAAGGCATTTACGCCAAGATTAGCCAGACAGCCATCACTTGCGCCGATGCAAAAAGCAATGGCCTTATCTACTTTTAAAATTTCCAGTTGGTTATTATAAATACTTAAACTGTTTGTTGAAATGATTTCTGATAATCTACCAGGTTCAATACTGCAGAGTTTCAATAAAGTTTTATCCCATTGTCTTTTTGATGTGTTAAACAAGCCGGTAGCGGAAGCTATTGATTCATCAACCTCGTAACTTTTAAAAAGCCTGTACCATATATATTCTTTAATAGAAATAAATTTTGCGGTGCGTTTGAATAAATCTGCAGAGTTTTCTTTCATCCAGATAATCTTACAAAAGGGCAACATGGAGTGTACCGGGGCCCCAGACCTATTATAGATTTTCTTAGCCATGCCGCTTGTTCTAAAACCTTCTGCAATTGGTGCAGCCCTGTTATCTGCCCAGGTTATTAAAGGAGAAATTGGCGTATGATGTTTATCTATACAAATTAAACTGTGCATACAACTGCTCAATCCAATAACCTCTGGGGCATACCCAACATTATATAGCACATCATTTATTAGATCTATAAAAATTTTAAAGATCAAATCAGGATCTTGTTCAGAGTAGCCATTTTCAGGTGAAATTGTTGGATGATGTTTTTGCAGATTAGCTATTACAGTACCCGATAGAGTGAGTGCAAGCGCTTTAACACTGCCAGTGCCGATATCAATGCCAATAGCGTATTGTTCCATATAATGTTTAAAGCAGCTACTATTAATAAGCAAATGGCACCGCAAAGCCAGGCCCGGATATTATAAATGCGCATTAACACCCGGTAATTTACAAGTTCCTTTTTTTCAATTCTTCAATGGCATAATTAGCAGCCCTTGCTGTTAACGCCATGAAAGTAAGTGAAGGATTTTGTGTAGAGGTGGATGTCATGCATGCACCATCTGTCACAAATACATTTTTACAGGCATGCATTTGATTCCATTTGTTAAGTAAAGATGTTTTGGGATCTTTGCCCATTCTCACACCACCCATTTCATGAATATCCAGGCCAGGAGCCTGCTTGCTGTCATTTGTAACAATATCTCTTGCACCAGCCTTGGTTAACATTTCCTGTCCCTGCGCTAAAAAGTCATTCAGGCTTTTAACATCATTATCATCATAATCAACGGAGGTTATTAGCTGTGGTATACCCCATTTATCTTTTTTGCTTCCATCCAATCTGACATGGTTATTTTCTTTAGGAATGGTTTCTCCCTGCATCATCATACTTATACCCCAACCTCCCGGCTCTGTCATTGCCTCTTTAAAATTACTCCCGATTTCTTGCCCCTTAAAAGTACTGTCTCCAACTCCCCTGGTTGCAGTATAGAAAGTCATGTACCCTCTTAAAAAATCAGTTTCCTGTTTATGTACATTTCTAAAGTTGGGCATCATAACGGCTGTAGGCCGGCGTCCATAATAATAAGAATCCAGGAAGCCGTCATATCTCGCTGACATTGAACCCCGGTAATTATGAAAGGCAATGTATTTACCCAGCAAGCCGTTATCATTTCCCAAACCTCTTTCAAAGCGCCTGGAAGTTGAATTCAGCAGAATGAGATTAGTGTTTAAGCATGCTGCATTAACAAAGATCACTTTAGCAAAATATTCCGTAGCAGCATTGGTCTCTGCATCAATAACCCTAACACCTGTGGCTTTATTTTTTGCATCATCATAAATTACAGAATGCACAACTGCATTAGGTTTAAGTATTAAGTTGCCTGTTTTTGCAGCCCAGGGCAATGTTGTTGAATTAGAGCTGAAGTAGCCTCCAAATGGGCAACCTCTTTCGCACTTACTCCGAGCCTGACATGGGTTGCGGCCTTGTTCAATGTGTATAGGTTGCGGCTTTGTAAGATGAGCGCATCTGCCAATAACAAATTTTCTGTCACTATAAGCTGAATTTATTTTTTGCTGAATGTCTTTTTCTACGCAGTTTAGCTCCCACGGAGGAAGAAATTCGCCATCAGGCAATGTATCAAGGCCATCTTTGTTTCCTGCAATACCGGCAAAGGTCTCTACGTATGAGTACCAGGGCGCAATATCTTCATACCTTATCGGCCAGTCAGTAGCAAAGCCATCACGTGCCGGTCCCTCAAAATCATATTTACTCCACCGTTGCACCTGCCTTGCCCATAATAATGATTTGCCACCAACCTGGTAACCTCTTATCCAGTCGAAGGATTTTTCCTGCACATACGGATGATCGGTATCCTTAACAAAAAAATGAGCCGTGGCTTCACTGTAGGCATAACACCGTTCAACTATAGGGTTATCTTTTACAACATCTAATGGCATCCTTAGTCTATGCGGAAAGTCCCATGGATTTTTTGTTGCAGTCGGATAATCCTTAATATGCTTTACATCTCTTCCTCTTTCTACTACAAGAGTTTTAAAACCTTTATCGCAAAATTCTTTAGCGGCCCATCCGCCGCTGATACCAGAACCTATCACTATTACATCGAATATATTTGACATTATTATTAGCTAAAATGAAACGGCAATCTGAAGAGTTACGAATGTAGGCTTAATTCAATTTTACCCCACTTGATTTTTTTGCAATGAACGGCTAACTTATTTTTACCTGAATTTTTAATCACTCTTACAAACAAATTTTGCTTTATGAAAAAAATTGCAATGCTGGGCTCAGGTTTTATCGCCAGATTTTATGCTGACTCTCTACAGGGTTACCGTAACAAAGATAAAATTGTAAGTATTTATAGTCGCACACTTGCTTCCGCTGAAAAGTTTGCTGAAACATATAAAGTTGACTACATCACACAAAACATGGAGGAAGCTATTATGCAGGCTGATGTTGATATTGTTTGCATCTCTCTACCAAATTTTTTGCATGAAGAAGCTGTAATGCTTTGCTGCAAACATAAAAAAGCAGTGATGACAACCAAGCCGCTTGGCAGAAATGCGGAAGAAGCTAAGCGCATGCTTGAAGCTGTAGAAGATGCTGGTATATTTAATGGTTACCTGGAAGACCTGGTATATACACCAAAATTTATAAAGGCTTATGATAGTGTTCAGGCAGGTGCTTTAGGTAAAATATTGTGGGCAAAATCCAGGGAAACACATCCTGGTCCTCATAGCGAATGGTTTTGGAATATTGAACAGGCCGGTGGCGGATGTATTCTTGACCTTGGTTGCCATTGCGTTGAAATAACCAGGAGTTATATTGGTAAAGACATTAAGCCTATAGAAGTAATGTGCTGGGCCGATACACAGGTAAAACCTATTGATGCCGAAGATCATAGTATAGCCTTAATAAAATATGAAAATGGCGCCATCGCACAATTTGAAGTAAGCTGGACATTTAGAGGCGGCCTTGATTTACGAGATGAAGTGATGGGTACTGAAGGCACAATATGGATCAACAACTTTTTACGAACTGGCTTTGAAATGTTCACCACTGGTAAGAGTGAAAAGTATTTGTCTGAAAAAGCTGAAAGCAATAGTGGCTGGCTGTTTCCGGTTGGTGATGAATTGAACGAGTTAGGCTACAACCATATGTTTATGGATATGCTTGATTCACTAGAAAATAACAAAGATCCGAAAGAAACTTTTTACGATGGCTATGTTGTAAATGCTGTTTTAGATGCCGCTTATAAATCTGCTAAAACAAAATTATGGGAACCTGTACAACTTGACATCTGGCGTGGTAGAGAAGGCGTTGGCAAAGATGTTAATCACACGGACTACGATGCTGAGCATATCTTAATAAAGGAAGAAGTAACCCATTATGGCGCTAAGAAGCTCATACTGAAAAACAAAAAAACAGGAGCTATTTCTGAGCGGGTTGAATAATAAATCTAAAGATTATACTGGGTATTTTTTTGTTAATGTTGAATCCCAGCTTCAGCAAACAGTCGGCTTTTCAATAATTTCACGGCTTCAATTTCAACTAACTTCATAGCATGAGATTTTTGCTACGTTTGGGCATTATTTGCGCCTTGATATTTTTACTCTTTCCTGGTTGCAAACAAAAACCGTATTCTGCCGCTTCTTTCAATGATCCGCTCACCTATATTAATACGGTAAGAAAGCTTAATGATGTAGTTGTTGAAAATATTTTTTCACCAGTCGTGGCTTCACGCAATTATGCTTATGCAAATATAGCAGCCTACGAAATTGCCTCTTTAAATAACGATAGCCTGCCAACATTATATGGAAAAGTTAAAGGGCTTCCCTCAATACCAAAGCCCCAGGACATCACAAAAATTAATCAACACTTCGCTGCACTCTGGGCTTTTTGTAAAGTTGGTAATGCTGTTACTTTCCCTGAAGGTAGTATGGGTGAATTTATGGCCGGCCTTGAAAAACAGGCTGCTAATGAAGGCATGCCAGGCGAAATTATTAAAGCCAGTAAAGCTTACGCAGACATGGTGGGAGATAGCATAATGCAGTGGGCAAAAGGAGATAATTATGCCCCGACCAGGAGTGCAAGCAGGTACACAGTTTCAGATGAAGAAAATAGGTGGGCGCCGACGCCACCGGCCTATTCACAGGCTATAGAGCCTCACTGGAATGAAATACGTTCCTTACTAATGGATAGTGCTTCGCAATTTATTTGCCCGAGGCCGCCGATATATGATGTTACTAATAAAAAAAGTCAGTTTTACAAAGAAGTAATGCAGGTAAAAACTTTAGTAGATAGCCTTACTGATGATCAAAAACATATGGCTAAATTTTGGGACGATAACCCTTTTGAACTTCACATTTCGGGACACGTGATGTATGCTACAAAAAAGTTTTCACCACCGGGACATTGGCTGAATATTATCGGCGTTGCAGCAAAGCAAAAGAAGTTAAGCTTTAATCAGACTATCCAGGTGTATACCTATGCCTCTATAGCTATTTTCGAAAGTTTTATTGTTTGCTGGGATGAAAAATATAAAAGCAATTATGTTCGCCCTGAAACGGTGATTAACAAATATATTGATCCCGAATGGAGGCCATTTATACAAACGCCCCCTTTTCCTGAATATACGAGTGGACATGCAGTAATGTCAGCCTCGCTTGCAGAAGTGCTTACACAATATTTTGGCGATAATTACAAGTTCACCGACACAACTCAGGAAGTATTTGATGTAAAGCAAAGGAGCTTTACATCTTTCCACCAGGCTGCTGCTGAAGCAGGTATGTCACGCTGTTACGGCGGTATCCATTTCATAAATACTTTTCATGTAAGTGCCGAACAGGGAAAAATGATAGGCCAATATGTGATACGCAGATTAGATATTAAGCAACAGAACTAATCTGTATATTTATTGACCTGCTAATTGCTAAACCAGCGCAGGCCTGTTATGTCAATTCCAAAACCGCGGTTGTCATTTGCGCAGATCATTAACATGAATGTGGGGTTTTTTGGGATCCAATATAGTTTCGGGCTTCAGCAAAGTGCGGTCAATCCAATCTATGATTTTCTTGGCGCAACACCTGATCAAATACCACTATTGAATCTTGCCGGGCCGGTCACCGGTTTGTTAATTCAACCGCTAATAGGTACGCTAAGTGACAAGACATGGCATCCACGCTTTGGCAGAAGAAAACCTTACTTTTTTGTTGGCGCTGTCTTCTGTAGCCTTTGTCTTTTTTTATATCCTTTTAGCAGTTCGTTATGGATGGCGGTTGGTTTGTTATGGATTTTAGATGCAGCTAACAATACCGCCATGGAACCTTACAGGGCCTTAATAGCAGACAAGCTTCCGGCAGAGCAACATGCAACAGGTTTCTTATCGCAAAGTTTTTTTACTGGTCTTGGTATAACCTTGGCAAACGTTTCCTTATTTATTTTTCAAAAGAATATTCATGGTGAACACGGGCAGATTCCCTATTGGGTGTTTGCATCATTCTTTCTCGGCTCTGTTTGTTCTATAGCATCGGTTTCCTGGTCAATTTACAAAACACCTGAAATACCGCCAACGCCTGAAGAATTGAAAGAATTAAAGGAAAGTAAGGGTGGCTTATTGCAACCTCTTAAAGAAATTGGCGAGGCCATAAAAGACATGCCAACTGTTATGTGGAAACTGGCGCTGGTATATCTGTTTCAATGGTATGCCTTGTTTTGTTATTGGCAAAATGCTTCAAAAAGTATTGCGCAGTCTGTTTGGAAAACTACACCTGTGCTTAACAAATCCCTTTACGAAGAAGCTGTAGGCTGGACTGGCTTAGTTAATGGCTGGTATAACATTGTAACCTTTCTTTGCGCCTTTAGCCTGGTAGGTTTGGCTAGAAGATACAGTCCTAAAATGGTGCATCTAGGTTCTCTGATATTAGCTGGTGTCGGGCTTATGATATTTCCACACATAGAAAACAAATACTTATTATTTGTGCCGATGATTGGTTTTGGCATTGCCTGGGCAAGTATGATGGGCGTACCTTATCTCATGGTTGTAAATGAGATTCCGAAAGCGAGATATGGTGTCTACATGGGTATTATAAACATGATGATTGTGATACCGATGATCTTTCAAAACATCACTTTTGGTTATATTTTAAAACATTTTCTTGGTAATGATTCCGGCAAGGCCGTAACGTTTGCCGGTGTGTTTCTTTTACTGGCGGCTTTATCAACAACCTTAATCAAATCAACAAAAGTAAATGTTGAGCTTGATGTTACTATGACCATGCAACCACATTAATATTAATTACGCTTAATAATGTCTTATGAAAATTTTATGTATTGGTGAAGCATTGATCGACATGATCTGTACCGACACAGGTTCAACTTTAGCAGCCGGAGAACATTTTTTAAAAAAGCCCGGAGGAGCTCCAACCAATGTGGCTGCAGCTATCTCAGCTTTAGGTGGCGATGTTCTGCTGGCAGCTAAAGTCGGCGCTGATCCCTTCGGTAAACAATTGATAGATGTAATGAAATACTTTGGTGTATCAACCATTTGGATGCTGCAGGATAAATCTCATTTTACAACTTTTGCTTTTGTATCATTAATGAAAGATGGACAACGTGATTTTGTGTTTAACCGCGGTGCAGACGGCGAATTAAGTGAAGCTGATCTTCGTTCAATTGATCTTTCTGAATGCTCTATCATTCACTTTGGTTCGGCAACGGCATTTTTGCCCGGTCCATTGCAGGGCGCATATCTATGGCTTTTAAATAAGGCTATAGAAAAAAAAATATTCATTTCTTTTGACCCAAACTACAGGCACCTTCTATTTAAAGATAATATTCCCTCTTTTGTTGAGCAGTCATGGCACTTTATCAAACAAGCCAACTTCTT
Organism: Ginsengibacter sp.; assembly: GCA_039929165.1. Lineage (GTDB taxonomy): Bacteria > Bacteroidota > Bacteroidia > Chitinophagales > Chitinophagaceae > Ginsengibacter. Next base: position 4,089 of record JBDSRT010000005.1, on the reverse strand, counting down.
TAAAGTAAGTGATGATGAGGCAATGCTGTTAACCGGCGCAACATCCGTTAATGATGCCGCAACTATTCTTGCAGATAATTCAAAGGCAGTAATAGCTATAACATTGGGCAAAGAAGGTACACTCCTCATTCATCAAAAAAATAAAATTATTGTACCGGGCGTCATAGCTAATGCCGTAGATACAACTGGCGCCGGCGATGCTTTCGTGGGTGCAGTGTTATACCAACTAAATAATTTTTCTAAACAAATGATGCAGGCTATGACTGAAGTCGATTGGAAAAATGTTATGCACAATGGCAACAAAGCCGGCGCAAGAACATGCGAATATATGGGCGCTATGGAGGCGTTTAAACATTTAAGTAACCAGATATTTGACTAGCGAATGAAGGCATCGAAGCTTATTAGCCGGGTACAGGAAATTTGTAAAAGCAATAAAATAGATATAGCCGATACTGATGCAGATTTTTACAGCAGGTTTCTATTTCACATAGAAAATATTTATTGGTTATTTACTGAAATTTATTCAGCGCATCATAATGGTGAAAAAGAATTTGATCATCTTCTGCAACAAATCATTACAGCACATATTGAAAGATCAGATGCGATCAAAGCTACTGATCTTAAAAAGTTACAGGTTGATAACTGGTTTTTAAGTAACCAAATTACCGGCATGAGTTTATATGTTGACCGGTTTTGTACGGATCTGAAAACCTTAAATAAACGCTTAGATTATTTTACTGAAACGGGTATTAATCTTTTGCATCTGATGCCTTTGTTTCAAAGCCCCGCAGGTGAAAGTGATGGCGGTTATGCCGTATCTGATTTTAGAAAAATTGACAGTCGATTTGGCACACTGGAAGATCTTAAGTCGGTGAGAGATAACATGCGGGATAAAGAAATGTATTTAATGATTGACATCGTACTTAATCATACTTCCCATCACCATGAGTGGGCGGAAAAAGCAAAAGCCGGCGATGCATTTTACCAGTCATTTTTTTACCTGTATCCTGACAGGCAAATGCCTGATGAGTTTGATAGAACGATGTCTGATATTTTTCCTGAAAGTGCGCCGGGAAACTTCACCCATAATGAAGAATCCGGCAAATGGGTGATGACTGTTTTTCATAATTATCAATGGGATCTTAATTACACAAACCCTGCTGTTTTCAATGCCATGCTTGATAACATATTTTTTTATGGCAATCTCGGCGTTGACATACTGAGGATAGATGCACCGGCATTTATTTGGAAACAGGTTGGCACCACATCGCAAAATCTGCCGCAGGCACATAAGTTATTACAATTGATCAGGCAATGTGTTGATGTAGCTTGTCCTGGCATGGCTTTGCTTGGGGAAGCTATTGTTGCACCAAAGCAGATCATGGAATATTTCGGTACAGGAATGTTTGCTGCAAAGGAATGCGACTTTGCTTATAATGCCACACAGATGGCCTTGCAATGGGATGCCCTTGCTACAGGTGATACACGGGTTATGATGGCTGCCCAAGCTGTGTTGCTGCAAAAACCTTTTGGCACATCATGGATCACTTATACCCGTTGTCATGATGATATTGGCCTGGGCTATGATGATTACATGATCGAGGCTGCAGGTTTTTCACCTTATGAACACCGCGGGTTTTTAAATAGATATTATACCGGAAATGAAATAGATTCAAAAGCTACAGGTGCACTCTTCTCGCACAATCCCAAAACAGGCGATGCACGAATAAGCGGCACATTGGCTTCACTATGCGGACTTGAAAAAGCCCTTGAACAAAAAGATGACACTGCGATAGATACTTCCATTGACAAAATACTGATGATGCAGGCGCAAAGCCTTTTTATTGGCGGTTTACCAATGTTATTTTATGGTGATGAAACCGGCTATACCAATGATTATAGTTATCTAAACGAGCCAGACAAAAATTATGATAACCGCTGGATGCATCGCCCAAAAATTGACTGGTCTAAGAACGAATTAAGAAAAATAACAGGTACAATTGAAGAAAGAATTTTTTCAGCCACCAAAAAATTGATAGCCATAAGAAACAAATTACCTGCCCTAGCAGATCAAAAAAATCTAACATGGCTTTCTATGCATAACAGCCACATAGCTGGATTCAAAAGAGAAATTAAAGAACAAAGACTTTACTGTCTTTTTAATTTTGATAAACAGGAAGCTTTTTTAACTTGGTATACCTTTAAAGAACATGACTATACACCTTTAACGCTGTACGATCATTGGTCAGGCGCAACTTATAAGCCAGGGGCTGATCATGACTACCTGATCATTTCAGGTTATAGCTTTATGATATTAGAAGGCTAAAAAACTTACCCGATGGATACCAGCATAATATAAGTAGTAATATCCAGGGTCATCAATTCCAGATTTACATTTTTTTGCAAAAATGGAATTGATTTCTTTTGGGTTTCTGGTTTAGGTGTGCATACTATTGTGTTTCAATTATTTTATTCATCAATTACATATTTACATTTTTTGCAAAAATGGAATTGATTCCAGATTTGCATATTTTTGCAAAAATGGAATTGATATGATTAGCAGGCAAATATTACCCGAAGCTAAAAAAGCACTTGCACAATTCAGGGCGTTGTGTCTTACAGGGCCCAGGCAAAGTGGCAAAACAACTTTAAGCAAGCAACTGTTTAAAGGGAAGCCGTATATCAATTTTGAAAATCCGTCTGTTCAGAAGGCGGCGGAGCAAAACCCCGGGCAGTTCCTGTATACCTATCGTAATGGCGCAGTGTTCGATGAAGTACAACGGGTGCCGGATATATTCAGATACCTGCAGGAAATATTAGATAACAATAAAAAGCGTGGCCAGTTTATTCTTACCGGGTCAAACAATTTTTTATTACAGGAGCAGGTATCTCAATCGCTTGCTGGCAGGGCAGGCTACTTATCATTATTACCATTCAGCTATGCAGAATTGGTGAAGGCAAAGCTTGCTGATAATGATGTAAACAAACATATTCTTACAGGCGGATACCCGGAAATATGGGATGAGAAATTAATGCCCGGTACCTGGATGAACAGTTATGTACAAACTTATGTACAAAGAGATGTGAGGCTTTTACGCAACATAACAAATCTTGGTGCATTCAACCGGTTTGTATACCTCTGCGCAAATTATGCAGGCCAAATTCTTAACAGAGATGATCTTGCCAGACAAACAGGCGTAGATACAAAAACAATTTTAGCCTGGCTTGGGTTGCTTGAAAACAGTTACATTATTTATTTACTTCAACCCTGGTATAACAATATGAACAAGCGCATTGTAAAAAGCCCCAAGCTTTATTTTTACGACACAGGTTTATTGTGTTACCTGCTTGGTATTAAAAGTGTTACGGCCTTACAAAACAACAACGCTTACGGCGCATTGTTTGAAAACTGGATTATGACTGAATTGAAAAAAAATAATTTCAACAGTGCCCGTAACGATGGGCTGTATTATTTTAGGGACAGTACAGGCAATGAAGTGGATGTCATCAGTGAAAGAGATAGTGAACTTATGGCAATAGAAATTAAGTCAGGCGGAAAAATAAATAATAATATGTTCCGCGGCCTGAAGTATTGGCAAAAGTATCAGCCAAAAAGTAACGGTGTTTTAATTTATAAAGGCAGTGCGGATCAATTAATAACTGAAAAAATAAGTGCCGTACCCTGGAAGGAAGTTGAAAATATGTAAAGCATTTCTCAAACGATACAGTCACCAGCTCAGCCAAAAAATCTGTTGTCCTTTCTTAAAAACATTAAAAAAGATTTATAAGCTATTTGGAATATTGAAATAATATTTAGATCTTTGTATAAATATATAAATTTCTAATCATTGAATATAATTTTTAAAGCCCTGAATGATAAAACCCGCCGGGATATCCTTGAGCTTTTGCGGAAAAAAGATATGTCGGCAGGTGAAATTGTAGAAAGGTTTGCCATCTCAGGCCCTAGTATATCTCATCACCTTGACCTGTTAAGGCAGGCAGACCTGGTAAGAACCACTAAAGCCGGCCAATACATTTATTATTCTTTAAACACAACGGTTGTAGATGAGATTATGACCTGGCTGTTGC
>JBDSRT010000004.1:0-5961 GCA_039929165.1 Ginsengibacter sp. | reverse complement strand
TATGCACGTTTTTCCGCTTTTTTGCGTTTGTTAGAGTTGGTTTCTAATTTTTTATGTATATTTTTACTGCATTGAATAAAATTTTTTACATATTTATTTTATTTACGATTTTATCAACAGCAACTTTTGCCCAGAGCGATGCTGTAGCTAAAACAACTCCTGCTGTACGTATTATTCGTTTTTTCCCAAACCCGGCTGTGTCTACGATCAACTTTGAATTTGAAAAAGGATTTGACAGATCTTACACTTTTGACATTTATAATTTTATTGGAAAAAAAGTTTTTTCTGTAAAGTCCGTTACTTCTAAAATGAATGTATCCCTTACCGAATTTATTAGAGGCGTTTACATTTATCAACTCCGCGACCGCTCAGGTAAGATTATTGAGTCAGCCAAGTTCCAGGTCGTAAAATAATTCCGCTTTTCAGGTGTCAATTTGTCCAGCATTTTTTGATTGGCAAATAGTTTGACTACAGTACTTTTGCACCAATTTTTTAAAATATGCAAGAGACCACTGATCAACAAAACCAAGCTCAAAACGAAGCAGATAAGTTTACCGAGGAGATCATCACCGAAAATTTAAATGGCAATGATTTAGAAGAGTCTTCATCAAGTGAGGATGAGACAGTTAAGCTTAGGAAAGAAATTGATGAGTATAAGGATAAATATATCCGGCTTGTTGCTGAATTTGATAATTATAAAAGACGTAGCAGCAAAGAACGAATAGAGTTAATTCAAACTGCGGGTAAAGAAGTTATTACGTCTTTACTTGAAGTTGTTGATGATTGTGACAGGGCGGAGAAACAACTACACACAAGCGACGACATCAATCAGGTTAAACAGGGAGTGCAATTAGTTTTCAATAAACTGCGAGCAGTACTTCAAAGCAAAGGCTTAAAAAGCATGGATAGCTTTAATACTGATTTTGATGTTGAGAAACATGAAGCTATTACAGAAATTGATGCTGAACCTAAACAAAAAGGTAAAGTAGTTGATGAGATCGTAAAGGGATATTATTTAAATGATAAATTAATTCGTTTCGCTAAAGTTGTGGTAGGTAAATAACCAATGAGTAATGAACAATGTATAATATTAAAAATTGTGCATTAAGGTTTGTCACTGATCATTATTCGTTTAATCATTATTCATTGAATTTATGGCAAAGAGAGATTTCTACGAGATTTTAGGTGTTAGTAAAGGTGCTTCTGCTGACGAGATAAAAAAAGCCTACCGTAAAGTAGCTATGCAATCGCATCCGGATAGAAACCCGGGTGATAAAGTTTCTGAAGAAAAGTTTAAGGAAGCTGCCGAAGCTTATGAAATCTTAAGCGACCAGGATAAGCGGGCCCAATATGATCGCTTTGGTCATAATGCATTTGGGCCTGGCAGAGGTAACGCTGGTCATGGTGGCATGAACATGGATGATATTTTCAGCCAGTTTGGTGATGTGTTTGGTGATGATGTGTTTGGTAATTTTTTTGGCGGTGGCGGCCGAAGCAGTGGTCGTGGCAAAACAAGAGGGGTAAGAGGTAGCAATCTCCGGGTTAAGATAAAAGTGACTTACGAGGAAATTGCAAACGGTGCGAATCGTACCATTAAGGTAAAAAAATATGTAACGTGTGGAACTTGCAATGGCAGTGGTGCAAAAGATAAAAACAGTGCTCAAACTTGTAATACCTGTGGCGGAAATGGTCAGGTGAGAAAAGTACAGAATACTTTTTTAGGGCAAATGCAAACTGTAACCACATGCCCGACCTGTAATGGCGAAGGCACTACAATTGTAAATAAGTGTACAGCCTGTAAAGGTGAGGGCAGAGTGTATGGTGAAGAAACGGTAACCCTGGACATACCCGCTGGTGTACAGGAAGGTATGCAGCTAAGCATGAGTGGGAAAGGTAACATGGGTGAACGCGGTGGCGGGCCTGGCGATCTTATCATATTGATTGAAGAAGAGGCACATCCGTTTTTGCATAGAGAAGGTTTGAATGTTGCTTATGATCTTTTCATCTCATTTCCTGATGCTGTTTTTGGTATGCAGATAGAAGTGCCAACAATAGATGGCAGAGCCAAAATAAAAATTCCTGCCGGTACACAAAGTGGAAAAATTTTCAGATTAAAAGGCAAAGGCTTCCCAAGTATCAACACACATGAAAAAGGTGATCAATTGATTCAGGTCAATGTTTGGACACCACAAAATGTAACATCAGAAGAGAAAATTCATCTTGAAAAGATGCAGGATAGTCAAAGCTTTGAGCCTAAACCTGATAAAAATGAAAAGACATTTTGGGAAAAGATAAAAGAGACCTTTAATTAATCCTCAGATTACCCTTAGGCAACTTCTTCTTTTTCTTTTTGGGATAAATGACTTTTGCCTTTGCTACGAGTTGTAGAAATTCATTTTGGAGATAGTCATCTTTATTAGCAGCCGTAATGCCTAAGTTTTCAATATCGATTAACTCGATAAATGGAATATTAGCTGATTCTCTTATAACCAATCCAAACATTGTTACGGCTGTAGCAAACTGAAGGTCTTTATTAATATCTCTTAATGGCTTAAAATTGTTATCGCATAAATAAGTCACTTTTTTTGAAATTGTGTCTCCTTGCTTTCTGTAATTTAAAATCGCTTTAGCCACTTCATCTGAACTGTCTCCAAAAACACTATCCGTATTGGGTAAAATTTCAAATACTGCAGTAATACCATTTCCGGAACCTATTTCACCACCCTCCAAATCAATGCTTGTGTCAGCTAAAACACCAGCCTTGTTATCATAACCTATTAAGCGATATTCTTTTACTTTTTGAGGATTAAATTGCATATTTAAAAACACATCATTAGCCACTGTAAATAACGTTTGTGTAAACTCTGTAACCAACACCTTTTCTGCTTCCCGAATATCATCTATATAAGCAAAATTTCCATTGCCATTCCTTGATAATGTTTCAATCTTTGAATCTTTATAATTGCCCATGCCTACGCCAAGACAGGTCAGAAAAATACCGGATCTGCTTTCTTTAATAATCATTTCTTCAAGAGCTTTTTCATTAACTTCTCCAACATTAAAATCACCGTCGGTAGCTAATATTATTCTGTTGTTACCTTTTTTACTAAAAGAATTTCTTGCAAGCGCATAAGCAGTTTTCACCGCCGCTTCACCCGGGGTATCTCCACCAGCTGTAAGTTCCTCAATAGCCTTAATTATCTTTTGCTTTTCGTTACCACCTGTAGGCTCAAGCCATACGCCAACTGAGCCACCATAAACCACAATAGAAACAGTATCCTGCTCCCTTAAATTCTTTACCAGCAATTGAAAAGCTGCCTTAAGAAGCGGTAGGCGGTTAGGAATATCCATACTGCCTGATACATCGATCAAAAAAACAAAATTGCCTTGAGGGACTTTTTGCAGATCTATCTTTTTCGCACTTAAATTAAGATATAAAAGCTGGTGCGCTGCATTCCATGGACAGCTTGTGAGTTGAGATTCAAAATTGAAAACACTGTCCTTTGCTGGTTCTTTATAATTAAGATTAAAATAGTTTAACATCTCCTCTATACGAACTGCATAGGGCGGCACCATACTGCCTTGATTAAGGAAGCGGCGAATATTACTATAAGAAGCTTTATCAACTCTTAACGCGAAAGATGTATTAGCAAATTCTGCGGTTTTTATAAATGCATTTTCAACAATGCTGTTATATGATTCAGCAGCCACAAACCACGTTTTGCCGTTAGACGGATCTGAATTTTTTGTTATAGATAAGAGGTTTTGCTTTTGACGGGTAACGCCTTTGCTCAGGGCTTTTAAAATTACTGTTTGGTAAACGCTTGCATTTATAGCGACTGTTTTTGGCTCATAACCCTGCAGGTTGAAAGTTACAGAATCACGTAAGGTGTTAGTAGTAATACCAAAACCGCCTGATGTGCCACTACTGTATAATAACCTGCTTGAATGCAAAAAGATCTTTACATTTTGCAATCCCTGATCTTTCTCGTCTTTTATCTCGCCACGCAAATAATATTGTGCAGAACCAGTTAAGGCACTAAAAGCAAATAAGTTGGCAAATAAAATCTTTATCAATGAGGAATTATTACAAGCTAACGTTTATACGCAACCAAAATATTATACTAACTGGTAAATAGCTTTTGTATTTCTACCGAGTCCATCATAATCTAATCCATAGCCCACTAAGAATTTATCGGGTACATTAAAGCCGAGATAATCAATTTCAATATTGTGTTTTAAGGCTTCGGGTTTATGAAGTAAGGCTGCAATTTTTAAAGATGCAGGATGATGATGTTGAAGCTGAGGTAAAAAATGCGACAAGGTTTTGCCCGTGTCAACAATGTCTTCAACAATAATTATGTGACGGCCCACGAGATCTACGTCAAGGCCAATAGCAGTTACAACCTGGCCTGTAGACGCTACACCTTTATAAGATGCAAGTTTGATAAAAGTTATTTCTGCATCAATTGATATTTCTTTAAAAAGATCAGATGCAAACATAAAACTACCGTTAAGTATAGAAATAAATAAAGGCTTTAGGTCTTTATATTCGCGGTTTATTTCGGCACCAAGGCGTTTCACTGCAATATTAATATCAGTTGCAGAAAGATAAGGTTCAAAATTTTTGTCATGTACATGTAACAGCTCCATATATTATTTTGAAATGATAAGCTGTTGACCAACGCTTAGTTTATCATCGGGTAGATTGTTCCAGCTTTTTAGCTGATCAACCGAAACGCCATACTTTTTAGAAATAGTATACAATCCTTCTTTAGGTTGTACTTCATGAACAATTTCCGTTGCAGGCACCACTTCTTCTTTAACAGACTCTACACCTGGACGCAAGCTGACTTTTGTACCGGCAATAATATATTCATTTTTGATCTTTGGATTATATTCTTTAAGGTTCTCAAGCCATATACCGCAGCTTTGCGATAGATCATACAGTGTTATATTTTTTTGTGCCGTATAAAAATCTGCATTGCCTTGTTTAGCTTTCTTCTCCAGAAAAATAAGTTGATCCTGTGGAAGCAAACCATCGGCTGCAAGATCATTATATTCCAATAGCCTCGCAAGATTAATATTATAAGTCGTAGCTAAAACCAACAATGATGTTCCCTTTCTGCACATTACAGCAGGCTTATCGTTAATGAATATTTGCTTGTCAAATTCTATATTGCTGTTGCCGGATGAATTTTCAATTGAAGTATTTAAGGCTATATATTTAGAAGCTACATCTTCTGCTGAAGGTGTATTCTTAAAAATCGGCATGTCGTCTTCGCCAAGCAAAGTGTATTGCTGTAAATTATTTTGTTCAATATTCTTAATTAAAATTTCAGGATATCTCGGGTTGGTAGCATACCCGGCCCTTTTTAAACCATAGGCCCAGGCTTTGTAATCTTTAGTATTAATATTGAACAGGAAAGCATATCGCTGGCTGTTACGCAAAAAATCAGAATGATCGCGGTAGGAATCTTCAGCATATTTATAAGAACGAAAGCATTCCCCGGGTGCATCATCATCATGAGACACAACATCTCCCGTCCAGTTAGTTTTGCACTTTATGCCGAAGTGGTTATTTGATTTTTTTACCAGATCACTGTTGCCATTTTCTGTTTCCAGCAACCCCTGGGCAAGTGTTATTGCAGCCGGTATACCTGTGCGTTTCATTTCGCTTATTGCATAATCTTTATACAAGGCTACATACTGTGACTGTGTTACCAATTGCGCTTTGGCAGAAGTGTAAGTTATAAGCAGTAAAACATTTATAAATACTGACCTCTTCATTAATTTATAACGTGTTTGGGTTTTATAAATTGCAGATAGAAAGTTAACTATAGCTTTCGTATTAATGACACACCATCTCTAACGGTAAGCATCACTTGTTCTACCCGGCTATCACTGGCCACATGTTCATTAAAGGATTGTAAAGCTTGAGCGTTTTTTTCAGTAATAGGC
>JBDSRT010000003.1:0-6857 GCA_039929165.1 Ginsengibacter sp. | reverse complement strand
CGATAACGCAAAAGAGCGTTGTCCCTTCTTTCCAACCACAGCAAAAAGGTTTCACCACAATTTTCCAGACCCGGCAAAAGCTACAGGAACAGAACAGGAAGTACAAGAACAATTTCGCCAGGTACGGGAACAAATAAAAATTTATTGCAATAAATTTATTGCTGACAATTTATAGCTATTGGCCTAAGTTGCCAGGCTGGCCCTAAGTCTAAGCGATTTTTTGCTGAGTACTTACTTTCGCCATGTTTAGTTCCTCCAGGTCTCAATGAATTAGCTATTATTCCGCTAAAACCTTGCTTTGAAAACAGGCGGCTATTGATAACTACAGTCAATTGTTTAAACCTGTGCAGAGTTTGATGCCACGGCACGTAATCTCTTTTATTAAGAGACCACTACATAGATTAAGCACTAATCAGCATGCTCATACTTCCTGTGGCGTCGTTGCATTACTATCACATTCACCTGGTTAAAATAATTATACCAGCCGGCACAACTACAATAAAGGAAATCCCGCTTTTTGTAGATCCAACCACTGCGGCTAAATTCGGAACCGACTATACGTTATTGCAAACAGTCATTTATCTCGGTTAGATGCGAACAAAGAAACGATTAAGGGAATAGGAAAAAAATTAGCGCCTTTGAAGTTGATCGTGTACAAACTTTAAATCACGTTACTAAAACAGCAGCTATCAAAGGTATTTGTAAAAGCAGGCAGAGGATGTAGTGTCAACAATTTATCTTTATTGAGTAACAGCAAGTGAATGAAGCTACACAACATAAGAGTTCCTGCTTCCTCAAAGCGTTGATGTGTAGCGGCAATTGAGGTGATAATCTGCAAATGATAGACAACATAAAAATATTAGATACCAAAATTCTCTCTGATAACTGGTACGTACTTAGAAGAATTACCTACGAATACACAAAAAAGGATGGTTTGAAAGTGGCCCAAAGCAGAGAAGCTTACGACAGAGGAAATGGAGCAACCATTTTGCTTTATAATAAGGCGCAAAAAACTGTAATCCTTACACGGCAATTTCGTCTTCCAACATTTATAAACGGAAATAAGACAGGAATGTTAATCGAAGCCTGTGCAGGTTTGTTGGATAAAGACAATGCGGAAGACTGTATCAAACGGGAAGCCGAAGAGGAAACCGGATACCAAATCCAAAGGGTAAGAAAAATATTTGAAGCGTATATGTCGCCAGGTTCGGTAACAGAAATGTTGTATTTCTTTCTTGCTGAATACGCAAAGAAATGAAAGTAACAGACGGAGGCGGTGTTGAACACGAAGAAGAAAATATTGAAGTGTTAGAACTTGATATAACCGAAGCAATGAGGATGATTGAAGATGGAGAAATCAAAGATGGCAAAACTATAATGCTACTTCAGTATCTTAAAATCAACAATATTTTATAACACAGTCGAAAGACCAAAGCCGAAAGAAGAAAAACACAAGAGTTAAATTCAGGAAATCTTAAAAATATCTTCCATTAAAAATCTGCACTTAATTATATCGATCATTTGTATAGTCCCGGTTGCAGCAGTTTATGGGATAAATCCGCAAGCCGTTTTGTTAAGGCTATTCGATATTAATGTAGACAATATCAACCTGACAAGTATTTTTAGAGCAATGATGGGCTTATACCTGGGAATATCATGTACATGGATAGTTGGCATAGTCAAGTCTAAGTTTTTTGCTATAGCAACATTAACTAATGTGATTTTCATGGGTGGGCTTGCTTTAGGAAGGTTACTTAGTTTGCTATTGGATGGATTTCCATCCACATATTTTGTAATAGGACTATTGTTAGAGCTGACACTTGCATTTTGGGGAGTAAGGAATTTAAGAAAATATTCAGCCATAACGCGGCGCAGCCTCTATATGCAAGAGCGCAATAATGACGTGGGTTTACGTCAATGATTTGAATAATTCAAGATCAAGTACCGGAAAGCATAAATTTAAAACACAAACAATAGTCTTGACGCTGATCGACCCTTTCCTACAGTTCAATCATCAAAATTGCTAAACAAATGTTACACGCTATGTTGCGCCAACCTTAGTTGCGAGGTACACTTATTCAACTACAAAACTTATAACGCTAAATAATGAACATAGCAATACTAACAATGGGCACACAAGGCGACGTTCAACCTTTGGCAGTTTTGGGACAGGCACTTAAAAAACGTGGCCACAAAGTAACTCTTTCAACAGGCAAAAATTTTGAAGCACTTGTAAGATCGTATGAAATTGACTTTGTTCCTGTAGATGCAGACTTCCATGAATTTATTAATTCTGAGGAAGGAAAGAAAATGGCGAAAAACCCCTTTCGTGCCCGGAAGAATTTGAGTAAGTGGGTATACCCCATGATCTACAATTCAATGAATGTATTTTATAACTTATCAAAAGTCAATGATAAAGTATTATATCACATAAAAACTATGGGTGACTATTTTGCTGACCAGTTTCCGGAAAAAATGATTACGGCAAATGTTGTTCCTGCATTCCAAATGACCAATGAATTTAGTAACCCGGTTTTTAGTGCTCTGCCCTTGCCCTCATTTTTAAATGGCTTAACTTATAAACTTGCAGATTTAGGGATAAGCCTGATGATGAAACCGGTAAATGAATTTAGGAAGGATGCCCGCCTTCCTGCAAAGGTTAAATTGCAAAAGTTACCCTCAATTTATGGCATTAGTGAACACTTCCTTAAAAGGCCAAAAGATTATCCAGTAAATAGTCATTTTACAGGCTTTTGGACAAGCCCGTCCACAAACGAACTAGGCGATGAACTAAGAGAATTCATCAATATGGGCGAAGCGCCATTGCTGATAACCTTTGGCAGTATGACACTCGATATAAAGATAGATCTGCCTTCTGCAATTATAAGATTGTCAGAAGAATTAGGTGTAAGAGTAATTGTAGTAAAAGGCTGGGGATTTAATGATACCCAGAAACTGGAAGACCAAAAAAACATAAAAGTAATAACATCAGCCCCCTATGATAAATTATTCCCTTATGTAAAGGCTGTTATTCATCATGGAGGTATAGGAACGATCTCTGCATGTATTATTGCAGGCAAGCCTTTTTTTAGCTGTCCGGTTTTATATCCATTGGGCGACCAACATTTTTGGGCAACCATTGCATACAAAAAAGGTATTGCCCTTAAATCCGTCGCCTTAAAAAAATTGACGGAGGAAATGTTAATTAAAAAGGCAAAAGAATTAATATCTAAAAAAGAACTTTATACAAACTGCTTAAAACTTTCTGAAAAAATTAAATCTGAAAATGGAGTGGAGAAAGCCATTGAGATCATAGAAAGAAGTTAACCATAACCTGGAGTAATGTCTACTTCCTGCAGGTGATAGCTAATCAACTTATTAACCGGTAATTAAATGCTGTATTATATATGTTACAGCTCCTGCAAAGTACCCTGTTAAGGCAAGCCAGGTGATGCGCTTTAAGTACCACATGAAATTTACTTTAGCCATACCCATGGCTGCTACACCTGCTGCAGAACCTATGATCAACGCACTGCCACCAGTTCCCGTTGCAAAAGCAATAAATTCCCAAAAGTAATGGTCAGGCGGATATTGCTGCAGAGAATACATGCCTTGTGAAGCTGCAACCAATGGCACGTTATCAACAATAGCTGATAGTAATCCAATGCTTAACACGATGACGTTTAAATTTCCTACTTTATCATTAAGCCATACGGCTGTGTCGGCTAATATTCCTGTAGATTCCAATACACCTATACTAAGTAGAATTCCCAAAAAGAAAAGGATGCTTGGCGTATCAATTTTACGCAGAGCATAGGCAGGCGATAATTTATGCCGGTCTGTTTCTTTTTTTGAAAACCCCATTACCTCAGTTATCACCCACATTATGCCGAGGCCGATCAAAATACCCATATACGGTGGAAGGTGTGTCAACGTTTTAAACACAGGCACACTAGCTAATATAACAATACCAGAAATCAATACAAGCCATTGCTGTCTCGAACTTACGGTATTATTTTGCTCAGAATACATTTGTGCATCGTGTTCTTTTCTTTCTATCTTACCTTTTATCCTGGCAGATAATATTAGCAGCGGAACCATAAGACAGACAATGCTTGGTAAAAAAAGTTTTATTATAATATTGCCGGCAGTGATTTGACCTCCAAGCCATAGCATCGTTGTAGTGACATCGCCAATTGGCGACCATGCACCGCCGGCATTTGCAGCAACTATGATCATTCCTACAAAATAGAGACGGTCTTCTACATCATCCATTAGCTTTTGAAGCAGCGAGATCATTACAATGGTGGTAGTAAGATTATCCAGCAGGGGCGACAAAAAAAAGGTAATCAAAGAAATGACCCAAAGCAATCTTTTTTTACTGGTAGTTGTTATACGTTTTGTAATGATATGGAAGCCATGGTGCGTATCAATCATCTCTACAATGGCCATAGCGCCCATTAAAAAAAAAAGAATGCCTGAATACTCAGCAAGTCTTTCACTTAATTGCTGATCTACATGTTTTTTATTAGTACTTGATAAAATATAGATCGTCCAGCAAAGCACGCCGGTTATAAGTGCCGGTGCAGCTTTATTTACTTTCAACTTATGCTCAAAGGCTATTGCTAAATAACCAAAAACAAAAACTGAAATGATAATAAAAGTCATGCTGCAAATTAAGTTTTAATGAAATAACTCTGCATTCACTCAAGATCAGATTTATAAAATTATTAGCGACCCCAAAAACCTGCTTATTAGAGCAAGGGCATGGCGGTAGTGGTCACGAACGACATGACGCAGATGCAAAATTTTGTAAGTATTGTAAAAACAATTTACAGAAGTATCTGTATAAATTTCTCTATGTTGATTGTCGTTGTAGCGTACTAAATTTTTCAAGAGTTCGAAATAAGTCTTCCTTCAAATCTGATATAATCATTCTTTCTGCACCTATTTTTTCCTCTCTTGTTTCAATCCAAACACATAGTTGTATACACTTTGCTAAACGAGGCGGATAACTTTGATTAACATCAAGTAGGGAAAGTAAATACTGTTTAAGATTTGGCATAAAAATTCGCATGCACATTGGCTATGGAAAAAAAGTTATGTTAGAACGCCCAAGTCATAATAAAAATTGATAGTGAAAAGATGGATAGAAAATTAAAGATTGTGTATTACCATGGCTATAATTCCTATTTGCCGCAGCAACGGAGAAATATTCTTGAGCAATATGGATCCTTGAAAGCACCAGCTATTGACTATCTTAAATTTCCTTCAATTGATTTGTTTTTGAAAGAACATGCTGAACCAGCAAGTGGTGATACTGATATTTTTGTAGGTAGTAGTATGGGCGGACTTACCGCATATCACGCAGCCTTGCGTTATGATATTGCCTGCCTTTTATTTAACCCTGCTTTTTATTTCAATAACTTTCCCATTGTACCGCTGCCGGAGTACAAGGGTAGCAAGTTTACAAGAACTACTATGACTTACATTGTTTTGGGAGAAAAGGACACAGTGGTTGATTGCGATCAAAATTTAAAGTTTATCCAGGATTATGTTATCGAACCAAAGACTGTGTTTACTGAACCCACCATGGAGCATATCACACCCAACGAAATTTTTAGAAAGCATGTCGAAAACTTTTATAACCTGATAACAACTAACACACAATGATTTTATGACGGCCGCTAATCTGTATACATAGAATTATATAAGCTAGCAAATAATTGTAAGTCCTATATTTTAATGGCATAATCTTTTATGCATTATGAGAAATAATCAAAGTGAAAACAATACTCATAATTGTCTTGATAACCTTAGCTGTTCAGGAAACAACAGCTCAAAAGTCAGAAAAGATAGAAAGTGACAGGCCAGGCAAGGCTCAGACTAGTTATGTGATACCTAACCAAATGCTGCAGGTAGAAACAGGTTTCGATTGGCTAAAGCGGGATAAAAATATGGTGGAGATACAGCATCCTGAGATTGTTATGAAATACGGTTTATTTAGGAGGCTGGAACTTCGAACACGTATTTTAACACAAACAGACAAATTCCAGAATCCGTCATACTCCCAGTCTGGATTAGAGCCGATAGAAATTGGTTTAAAAGCATTGGTTACCGAAGGGAAAGGCCTGATCCCTCATACATCATTAACTGCGCAATTTGGCATTCCGGGTTTTGCTTCTAAAGCTTTTATTGCAAGGAAAGTATTTCCTAAACTTAGGTTGAACCTGGAGAATGATCTAACAAATAAGTCAACGCTTGAATATAATGTGGCAGCGGAATGGGATGGTTATGGAGATAACCCTGAATGGATGATAGCAGTAAGTCCTCATTTTGAATTAGGCGAAAAGTGGCAGATTTTCGTTGAAGCGTTTAGTAGTATGCAACAAAATAAGGAGCCAGAGACAGGTGCGGATGGCGGTGTAAGTTATTGGCTTACTAATAATGTTATGATTGATCTAAGTGGAGGAGTGGGTATTTCGAATGCTGCCCCTAAAAGGTTTGCCAATATTGGTTTTTCATTTAGGCTTTAATTAAAGACGTACGAGAATCACTTCCAGAGGACAATGTATTAATGCAATAACTATTAACTTCTTGCTCACCACACAGGGTTGAAACGTGTAAGTTAACTGTTACCAATATACGGAGACAAGTGGTATATGCCCCCCGCATCAGAGAATTTGGCTTTTAAAACCGTTTAATGATTATTTCTGCACTACATGGTATATAAATCTTTTAACTTCCCCTTCAACGCCGTCCTCAGCTCTTCTTTGTTTAACCATGTCTGACTTCCAAAAAGCATTGGCTTTAGTGGTATCGTCTATACCAAGCACTAACGTTACTTTGTGGTTATC
>JBDSRT010000002.1:0-7051 GCA_039929165.1 Ginsengibacter sp. | reverse complement strand
GCATTAAGTGCTGATCTTACGCCTACTCATCTAATGATAACAGAATTTAAAAAACGCAAAGCAAAGGTGTTGGAGCTGGTGAAAGATTTCCAGATGATGCAATGCAATGAACCGGATGGCGCTTTTTATATTTTCCCTTCGGTTAAAAAATACTTTGGTAAAAAGATTGGTGAAACAGTTATTGCAAATGCCGATGATCTCTGCATGTATTTGCTAAATACAGCGCACGTGTCAACCGTGACCGGTTCAGCTTTTGGTAATCCGGATTGCATAAGGATTTCTTTTGCCAACAGTATGGAGAAAATTGAAGAAGGCTTTACAAGAATTAAAGATGGACTAGGAAAGCTGGTTTAAAAATCAGCAGCAGCTATATCTAAAAAGTGTTCGTGGAGCTCAAGCACCTGTGGTATTAACGCTTTGGTTTCATCATTAATGATGATGAAATCACACTTGCTTAATTTTTCTTTTACATCCATTTGTTTTTGCATGCGGGAGAGTACATCCTGTTCTGTTACATGATCCCGTTGAATAACCCGCTGTATGGATAATGCAGTATTTGCCTGAACACCAATAATATAATCAAGCATTTGATTAGAGCCGCTTTCAAATAACAAAGCGGCTTCTTTAATTATATAGGGGGAAGATTGCGCATTTATCCACAACTCAGCATCTGCAAGCGTTGCAGGGTGAACAATAGCATTAAGTTCTTTCAATTTAGCTTCATCACTAAACACAATGTCAGCAATAAACTTCCTGTTTAAAAGTCCGTTGTTATAAGCATCGTTTCCAAACACATCGGTTATCTTGTCAACCAGTTTAAGATTTTCCTGCATTAAACGTTTGGCAATATTATCTGCATAATAGACAGGTATTCCAAGTGTTTCAAAAATACGTGCAACCGTACTTTTTCCACTACCAATTGCACCTGTTAAACCTATTGAAAGCATAAAAAAAACCCGGAGCTTTTGTAATCTCCAGGTTAAATAGACTATCTAAGTAATTCAAGTTACGTTGTTTTGGCAGGAGTTGCTGCTGCTTTATTAAGTGCAGTAGTCCAATCCATACTTATAGCACTTTTTTCAATCTTCATATAACTTCCGGGGCTCACCTCTAACATTATGGTGTTGCCGTCATCGCTAATTTTATTTACCGTACCGTGAATACCTGCAATGGTAACCACCTTATCACCTTTTTGCAAATTTGTCAAAAAGTTTTTTTGCTCTTTTGCTTTTTTGGTTTGAGGTCTTATCATAAATAACCAAAACACCAATATCATTAAGGGGATAAAAATGATAGTTGCATTACTGGAACCTGCCTGCCCCTGGCCAAACATTAAAAAAACCGACATTAAATTCATGTGTTTTATTTAAAATTAAAATTGAAGATTTTACTAGCTTTTTGGCACCACTTCGCCGGTTAACTGTAACGTAGGGAAAGCTGGTTCAGCGTTAGAAATGACTTTTATGTCTTTATGAACAGTGCCAACGCGATTTTTACTGTCAAAAACTACTTTTAAGAAGCCGATTTCACCTGGCTTAACTGGCGCTTCAGGTTTTTCGGGAACTGTGCAGCCACAACTCGACGTAGCGTTGGAAATGATCAAAGGCTTGGTACCGCTATTTCTGAATTTGAAATTATACTCAACTTTTTCACCGTCTGTAGCCTTGCCAAAATTATAAAGCGTATCGATAACTTCTACAGAAGTTTTTTCAGCAAGTTGTTCATCGGTTATTGGCGACGCCTTTACATCAACAGTGTGTTGGTTACGAATATCGCAGGATAAAAGCGCTACAGAAAGTAAGAACACAAAAGATAGCTTTTGCATGTTTCTAAAAATTTATATAAAGGTATTATAATGTACTATTTTTAAAATTCTTCTTATGAATTTTATCACTCTCAACCAGATCTTTCCTTATGTTATCTAATACACCATTCACAAAATGACCACTCTGCGGTGTGCTGTAGTCCTTCGCCAGGTCAATATATTCATTAATGGTTACTTTGGTTGGTATTGTTTCAAAGTACAAAAATTCACATACACCCATTTGCATTAAGATCATATCCAGCGCCGCAATCCTTTCAGCATCCCAATTGTTGAGTTTTGGCGTGATAAGTTCAAGGCAATAAGCTTTCTTGTCTAACACTGTTTTTAATAAATGCTCTGCAAACTCCCACTTTTCAGCACTTATCAATTGGTTGAAATCAAAGGCAAGTGGCTTTTGAAAAAAGGTATTTATCAAAACCGCGATCATTTCTGTATCATCATCCCAGTTTAAAAACAGATCTTCAATATGGTTAATGAAATCATCATTGTTCATCATGATTTCATTGAAGACAAACTCCAGAATTTTTTTATCATCTTTTCCGGAATTCTGCGCAATCGACGTATAATTTTTATACTCATCAGAAGCTACGACATTCCTATAAAGCTTGCGAAGCATTTCTCCATCCACTGCGTAACTAAGCTTATAATGCACGCAGGCTTTTTTAAAACTTTCCTGTT
Organism: Ginsengibacter sp.; assembly: GCA_039929165.1. Lineage (GTDB taxonomy): Bacteria > Bacteroidota > Bacteroidia > Chitinophagales > Chitinophagaceae > Ginsengibacter. The sequence continues at coordinate 4,548 of JBDSRT010000002.1, read as the reverse complement.
GAGTCAATTGAAGGACAAGGTCATTCCCGGCAATTCTTGTACTTGTATTAAGGTCAGATTTAGAAGGTAGATGTTTACCGGACTTCTGTTGCGCATCCACCTCTGAATAACGGGCAATTTCCAAAATAAAATTTACAAGATAAACAAGCAGGTGACGGGTTTGATCAATGCTGTGTTTTAAATATTTTACAGATTCTACATGTTCAGCATCGCCGCCTCTTGAATCAATAGAATATAATGCCTGCATCACTTTCACCCTAATAATTCTCCTGCTTATCATTTAATATTCTTGAAATCGGCCGCAAATATAGCGATTAAGACATACCCGATTTAAGAATAGACATCAATGACGATTTACGCAAATTTGGCGCACAACTTAGCTGTCTCTTCTGACAGTTTTTTAATTAACTGCCATCTAAGCCGGTCTTTCGGTATTGGTATGAAAATTCGTGGTACATTCGCAACCCAAATTATAAAAATTAAAAAAATAAGTTATGGAGAAAAAGTTTAGCCTCACGCCGTTGCATGACAGGGTTATAGTAAAAGCTGATGCTGCGGAAGAAAAATCTGCCGGTGGAATTATCATTCCAGATACCGCTAAAGAAAAGCCACAGCGTGGAACTGTTGTTGCTGCAGGTCCAGGCAAAAAAGATGAACCCGTTACTGTTAAAGCTGGTGACATCGTGTTATACAGTAAATACGGTGGTACCGAAATCACCATCGAAGGCACTGATTATCTTATCATGAGAGAAAGTGATATTCTCGCTATCTCATAAATGGTAATGCTGGGTTATAGCCGGCTATATTTTTTATAATCAAATTCTTTCATCAATTCTAAAGTGAAAACTTTAGAATAAATATTAATTAAAATGGCAAAACAAATTTTCTTTGATATCGAAGCCCGCAACAAAATGAAAAAGGGTGTAGATACTTTGGCCAATGCTGTTAAAGTAACGCTTGGACCAAAAGGCAGAAACGTGGTAATTGAGAAAAAATTTGGTGCACCAAGTGTAACTAAGGATGGTGTAACTGTAGCAAAAGAAATTGAACTGGAAGATCCTATTGAAAACATGGGTGCGCAAATGGTTAAAGAAGTAGCATCAAAAACTGCGGATATTGCTGGTGATGGTACTACAACTGCAACTGTATTGGCTCAGTCAATTATCAGCGAAGGCTTACGTAACGTGGCTGCAGGTGCAAATCCAATGGATTTAAAAAGAGGTATTGACAAGGCTGTGATAGCTGTGGTTAATCACCTCAAACAACAATCACAGGCGGTCGGTGATGACAATGATAAAATTGAGCAGGTAGCTTCTATCTCTGCGAATAATGATAGCGCAATCGGTAAACTTATCGCAGAAGCAATGACAAAAGTTGGCAAAGAAGGTGTTATTACTGTTGAAGAAGCAAAAGGTACAGATACTACAGTTGATGTGGTTGAAGGTATGCAGTTTGACAGGGGATATCTTTCTGCCTATTTCGTTACTAACAGCGAAAAAATGGAAGCTGAATTGCAGAATCCCTACATACTTATTTATGATAAGAAGATCTCTTCAATGAAAGACATTCTTCATATTCTTGAGAAAGTTGCGCAAAGCAGCAGGCCTCTAGTAATTATTGCTGAAGATCTTGACGGAGAAGCATTAGCTACATTGGTTGTAAATAAATTACGTGGTACGCTAAAAGTTGCTGCTGTTAAGGCACCGGGTTTTGGTGACAGACGAAAAGAAATGCTTCAGGATATTGCTGTACTTACTAAAGGCACAGTAATCAGTGAAGAACAAGGTTACAAATTAGAGAATGCTGATCTTAGTTACTTAGGTGAAGCATCTTCAATAACTATTGATAAAGATAACACAACAGTTGTTGGAGGAAAAGGCGAAAAAACTGATATTACTGCAAGAGTTAATCAGATCAAAGCCCAGATAGAAACAACAACTTCTGACTATGATAAAGAAAAATTGCAGGAGCGTTTGGCTAAATTAAGCGGCGGTGTTGCAGTACTTTATGTTGGTGCAGCTACTGAAGTAGAAATGAAAGAAAAGAAAGACAGGGTTGATGATGCTTTACATGCAACAAGAGCAGCTGTTGAAGAAGGAATTGTTCCCGGTGGTGGTGTGGCTTACATTAGGGCGGTTGAAGCTCTGGTTGACCTTAAGGGTATTAATGATGATGAAACAACCGGCATACAAATAGTAAGAAGAGCGGTTGAAGAACCTCTTCGCCAGATAGTAATTAATAGTGGTATTGAAGGCAGCATTGTTGTTCAAAAAGTTAAGGAAAACACGGGCGATTATGGCTTTAATGCCCGCACTGAAGTTTACGAAAATCTTTTTGCAGCCGGCGTTATCGATCCTACAAAAGTGGCTCGTATTGCTTTAGAAAATGCAGCGTCTATCGCTGGTATGTTATTAACTACTGATTGTGTAGTTAGTGATAAACCTGAAAAAGAAAAAGCTCAAATGCCCCCAATGGGTGGCGGTGGAATGGGTGACATGGGTTACTAATTCTGTGATAATTTTGAGAGAAGGCTGTCTGCAAAGACGGCCTTTTTTTATTTAAATGAATTGCCAAAGGATTCAATAATTTCAATACTCAAAGCTTACTTAAATACTATACAATGGCATATTGGCTTGTAAAATCAGAACCCGATGCTTATAGCTGGGAGCAATTGGTAAAAGATAAAAAAACCGAATGGACCGGCGTAAGAAATTATGCTGCACGCCTAAATCTAAATGCCATGAAAAAAGGCGACAAAGTGTTGTATTATCATAGTAATGTAGGTACTGATATTGTTGGTATTGCAGAAGTAGCCAAAGAGCACTATCAGGATCCATCAACTGAAGACGAAAGGTGGGTGGCAGTTGATTTAAAACCAGTGAAAAAGCTAAAAAACCCTGTAAGCTTAAGCCAGGCTAAAGCAGACAAAAGGCTTGCTGATATGGCTCTCGTAAGGCTCGGGCGGCTTTCTGTTCAGCCCGTGACCGAAGCAGAATGGGATGTAATAATGGAGTTATCTGAAGGAGAAAAATAAACTACACTACCTGAAATGGATAAATCTAAACAGCATCTAGTTGTGCTTACCGGCGCCGGCATTAGCGCTGAAAGCGGCCTCAAAACTTTTCGAGATGCCGATGGCTTATGGATGGGCTATAACATTTATGAAGTAGCCTCGCCGGCAGGCTTCAAAGCCAATCCATCCTTGGTTTTAGATTTCTATAACATGAGAAGGAAAGATGTAGCTAACGCCGTACCCAATGCTGCCCACATCGGACTCGTTGAACTAGAAAAGGATTTTAAAGTGACCATAATCACTCAAAATATTGATGACCTGCATGAAAGAGCCGGCTCAACAAATGTGTTGCATTTGCACGGCGAAATCTTCAAAATGCGGAGTGTAAGAAGCGCTAGCAAGATTTACGATATCCTTGATAATATTTTGCCTGGAGATCTTGCAGAAGATGGCGGCCAGTTGAGACCGCACATTGTTTGGTTTGATGAGCAGGTGACTAAAATTCCGGAAGCACAATTAATTGTTTCAACAGCAGATATTTTTGTTGTAGTTGGTACATCTTTACAGGTTTATCCCGCTGCCGGTTTATTGAATTATGCTCAACCTGGCGTACCTATCTATGTAATAGATAAAACAAATCCTTTAGCTTATTCAAATAGAAATAGTCATTTTATGGAAATGGCTGCAACGCAGGGTGTGAAAGTATTAGCAAACATCCTTGCATTAAGCTGATCAGCCTATCTCTTCAGTTTTTTCATTGAAAATTATACCTTCCTCTTCAAGCCTTTTCAAGGCTGGTAAATAGATGTCTTTATGCACCGGAATCTGAACGCCCTTGAGAGAAATTTTATTATCTAATATTAATTCAGCAGCAATGCCGAGCGGCAAGCCAACAGTTTTTGCCATAGCCGTCCGGCCATTCTCTAAACCTTTCACAATAAGACTGCTGGTTGTTTTATAATTCTTATTATTTCTTGTGAATTCAATTTCATGAAGCATTACAATCATGTCCTTATCACTCGGCTCCATATTTAGTTTTTCTTCAAAAAGATATTGTATAACATCTGCAGAACAGTTGGCACTTGCCGGCAGAGATGACGTTCTGTTTATGTCAAGAAAATTTTCGAGCTCTGTAATAAGCGTTTGATCTTCGGCACCAACATCTTGTTGCAGCGCTTGTTTTGCCGTAAACCAATCACTAAAGCTTTTCGAATTTTGAACAATGTAATGATCATCAACATCTGTCAAACCCAGATGTACAAAGTAATTCCAGCCAATACAAAATGATGGATATCTTAAAGTAGTTCTTAAAAAAGTATCGACTGAATGCAGATTATAAAGGTCAATGTATTTTAACGAATCGCGATTTGGATACCATGCCATTGGCGCAAGGCTATTAATTTTAATAGGTTGGCCATGCGCAAAAACATCTTTATAATCGATATTTATAATTGCCTTGTCTTTCTTATAAACAGCGCCATCTTTTCCCGCCATGATAATATTTTTCGGGTTCCACGTAATCTTATAATGCCAGG
>JBDSRT010000001.1:0-8007 GCA_039929165.1 Ginsengibacter sp. | reverse complement strand
AAGTGTTCAGGAAAAAAATTAAGAATAGATACCATAATAAGCGTTAGCGTAAAACCGAGTCGCATGATCTTTATAATAGCTCCCTCAACTTTATGTTGCAGGCCCTGACCAATAAGATTACTGATCACAGTGTTGGTAGTTGTAGCAAAAGCCCAGACAAATATGCCGACGATACTAAAAACGTTTCGCATAGCATTTGAAATGGCTTTGGCTCTATCACCATATTGTTCAAGTAAAATAAAAAATACTAACCAGGTGATCAGGCTTATTGCAAACTGTAATACCAATGGGGCAGAAATATTAAGAATGGCTTTTGTGGTGCCTTTGTTATAACCAAAGTCAGAGAATAGATTATACTTCTTTTTTAACTGCATCTTAAAAATGACAATGTATACTATAGAAAAACCTGTGGCTTCTGATAACATTGAGGCTACAGCAGCGCCATTAAAGCCTAGTTCCGGAAAGCCCCATACACCATAGATTAAAACATAATCTAAGAAAATATTTATTAATGCTTCACCAATGGTACCAATCATCATGTACTTTGAGTTGAGGGTACCGATTAAAAAAGCATTGCCTGCCTGGAACAAATAAAGAAAGGGTAGACCTAAAACTCTTATTCTTAAAAAATCCATTTCCTGCTGAAAATTATCTGGCGGTATAAACGGTCTTAAACAGAGCGGCGCAATAAACCAGGTGATCAACATGCCTGCTAGCGCAAATAATAATGCAAGCCTGATACCTTGGGCAAACACTTTATTAATATCACTGATATTGCCTTCACCGCCACGCCGGCTTATAAGCGATTGCACGGCCGTATTAAGCCCGTTACCGCATACCATTAATATCAAATAAAACACACCTGTTGTGCCGGCATTTCCTAAAGCCTTTTCGCCCAGCCCACCAAGAAAAATATTGTTTGTTATGAAATTTATGTTGGGGATAATAAGCGCAACAGTGATAGGCAGGGCAATTTTTAATATTTGCCTGTTGGAGATTTCGACCTGTAAACTCGTATCAACTACTGTCTGCATAAATTTGTAAATGTAATATCATTCACCAGTAAAAATATGAGGTGGCTATTTATCATTGAAGGGTTGTATTTTCGGGCACCTTAATTTTGAAAACAGCCTTCAACATATCTGCTTCGGATGTTTCAGCAATAAATAAATTATTCATTGAGTTATCCGATGAATCGATAAGCTATATTGCTTCGAGTTCCAACGATAATCATTCACTTAAGATTGTAAAGTTTGACATTGAATCTACTGTTTCTGAAAAGGCAGAGGCTTTATCAAAATTAATTGCTGCAGATAATGTTTTAAGAAGTAAAAACATTCAGACATTAGTCTCTTTGTCATTCAAACAAAGTATTCTTACACCTTCCCAGTTTCATAGCCAGGAGGAAAGTTTGTCGTTACTTAAAGAGTTATATGGTGATTCGATTGAAGAGCAGCAATACCACGATGATATTTCCGGAATAGCTATAATCAATGATTACAGCCTGCCGGTTGCTTATGATAGCGTTTTAAGAGAATTGTTTCCCGATGCTACAGTGCAACATCAATATTCACTACTAATAGAAAAGCTTGACAGTAGTAAGGCATTACATGTGTTGTTCTATTTTGAAAAAATTATAGTAATTGTTTTCAACGACAATAAGCTTCAAATTGTACAAAGCTTTGTTTATAAAGTGCCGGCTGATGTGATTTATCATTTACTGAATGTTTGCAAACAATTTGATTTGCAAAACGCTTCAATTACGGCCTATGGCCTGATTGAAAAAAGGTCAGCTTTATATGAAGACACACATAAATATTTTTCAAATTTTTCGTTTGCTGAACTACCTGCAAACATAAGCCCTGGTGAGGGTTTTACTGATTATCCTGCTCATTTTTTTGCTCATCTTTTTTATACGGCATCTTGAGAATAATTAGCGGCACACATGGCGGCAGGAAAATTTCTCCGCCGGCTAAAATGCCCTATACCCGGCCAACCACGGACATTGCCAAAGAAGGTTTATTCAACATCATTGAAAATAATCTTGATATCAGTGCTTTAAAAACACTTGACCTTTTTGGTGGCACAGGCAGCATAAGTTATGAACTTGCCAGTCGTGGAGCCAGCGATCTTACTATAATTGAGAAGGATAACAGCATGTACGACTTTATAATGAAGACAAGCCAGGCTCTTCAGCTTGAAAACTTTAAAGTTATAAAAAGCGACGTGTTTAAGTTTATTGGACAATGCACACAAGAGTTTGATCTTATTTTTGCGGGACCACCTTATGCGTTAACAACTATTGACGACATTCCAATCTTAATTCATAAACAAAATCTCCTGGCGAAAAAAGGCTGGTTAATACTTGAACATACGCCGGCAAACAATTATACTGAGTACCCGTTATTTAAAACAAGCCGAAATTACGGCACTACCATATTTTCTATATTTGTCAATACTTAAAATCAAGGCGTGTCAGCATATTTTATAACCGGCATTGGTACGGGAATAGGTAAAACATTAGTATCTGCAATAATTACCGAGGCGTTGAGGGGCGACTATTGGAAACCTATACAGGCAGGCAATCTAGATGGAACCGATTGTTTAACTGTTCAGTCTTTATTAACCAATGACCAAAGCGTTGTACATCCTGAAAGTTATCTCTTAAAATTTGCGGCTTCTCCACACATAGCTGCGCCGGAAGAGGGCTTGGATATTTCAATTGATGAGATTATCTCTGATATGCCTTCAACCTCTAACACATTAATTATTGAAGGTGCCGGCGGATTGTTATCGCCGATAAATAAAACTGAATTTAATATTGATATCATCAAAAGACTTAATATTCCTGTAATAATTGTAAGCAGAAATTATTTAGGAAGCATTAATCATTCTCTAATGACAGCAAAGGTTTTAAAGTACCATGATATTAAAGTTGCCGGCTGGATCTTTAACGATGAATACCTGGATTATGAGAATGATATTGTAGTATGGAGCGGTTATCCATGGATAGCTTCGGTACGGCATATTGATACCATAGACAAGATTGGTGTACATGCGCAGGCAATGAAGATCAAAGATCATCTCAAAATGTTTATATGACAAAAGCGGAACTGAGATCAGTCTATAATCAAAAACGGCAGAGTTTAACTGTCGAGCAACAAAATATAATGGATGATCTTTTGCTGATACAGTTCCAGCGTATTCCCCTGCCATTTGTTACTATTGTACATAGTTATTTATATTCCAAAACTCATCTGGAAATAGACACAACTAATATTTTACGTTACCTGCAATTTGTTAATCCGGACTTGATTGTGGCCGTACCCAAAATTTCTAAATCAACAGAACATTTGCAGCACCTTGTCATAACAGAAGATTCTGTATTTGAAGAAAATAAGTATGGTATAAATGAACCTGTTGCCGGCGAAGCCATTGATCCGCTTGAGATTGACCTGGTGCTGACACCGCTACTTGCTTTTGACACTAGAGGGTTTAGAGTTGGCTATGGTAAAGGGTTTTATGATAGATTTTTAACCGCCTGCCGCCCTGATGTAATTAAAGTCGGTATTACATATTTTGAAGCTGAAGATGCTATCAGCAATATTAATGAACATGACATACCACTTGATTTTTGCATAACACCGGAAAACCTTTACGAATTTTAACTGGTGTAAAATTGTAATGATGGTAAACCGTTTCCGTTATATTTTATTACCGCTTTCTTTTTTATATGGCCTGGTCATTAGCTTTCGGAACTGGCTTTATGATAAAAATATTCTCAGATCAGCATCCTTTAATTTTCCGATTATCTGCGTAGGAAATCTCGCTGTTGGCGGCACCGGTAAAACGCCAATGGTAGAGTATATCACAAGACTCTTAAAAGATAGATATAACGTAGCAACCTTGAGCCGTGGTTATAAAAGAAAGACAAAGGGCTTTGCTATTGCGGGTGATCTTACGACAGCTCTGGATATCGGAGATGAACCGATGCAATTCCATTCAAAGTTTCCTGATATAACTGTTGCAGTTGCTGAAGAACGGGTTGTGGGTATACCGCAGCTTTTACATGACAAACCAGAAACTAACGTCATTGTTTTAGATGATGCTTTTCAACACAGGCAGGTAAAAGCAGGCTTAAATATATTGCTGACCGAATATCTTAATCCTTACACAGACGATTTTATGTTACCCGCCGGTAATTTACGGGATGTGAAAAGCAGTCGCCGGAGAGCAGACATTATAATTATAAGCAAGTGCCCGCCGGCACTGGATCTAACGGCTAAACAACATGGTATGCAGAATATTGATGCTGACGAAAATCAATCGATATATTTTAGTGCTATTGGCTATGACACACCTTATCATTTGTTCTCAGGTGTACCTAAGACCTTTGAAAAAGAACAGAGAATCTTACTAATCTGCGGCATTGCGAACCCCACGCCGATCATTGAAGAAGTAAGCAAACAATTTGTGCTTGTTGAGCATTTGCTTTATCGTGATCATCACATTTTTAATATTGATGACCTGCAACGTATTAAAAAGACGTATGAGAATCATTTGGCTGAAAACGTGATACTGTTAACCACTGAAAAAGATGGCGTAAGACTTTCTAAATTTCAAAATGAATTAAAAGAGTTGCCTGTTTATGTTTTACCGATACAACATAACATTCTTTTTGGAGAAGAAGACCTGTTAAACAAACAGCTCATTGATTTCGTAAATAGTTATAATAAGACATCTAATATTTAATACAGCTCAAACTCCCACACAGTTTTGTAACTGCCGTTCTTTTCAATGTAAGTTAGTAATGCATTGTAAAAAGCATCAGCACCTAAAGTTGCGCTATCACCAATTATAAATAGTTGTTCTTTAGCCCTTGTTATAGCCACGTTCATTCGCCTGTAGTCTTTTAAAAACCCAATATCACCATTGTCATTACTGCGAACAAGAGATATTACAACGTTTTCTTTTTCCTGCCCCTGGAAACTGTCAATAGTGCTTATCCTCATTGTTGTCGGTAACAGCTCTTTAGCGGCACTTACCTGGCCTGCGTATGGTGAAATGAATGCTGTCTGCAGAGGATCAAGATTTTCAGATTCAGTAAGTTTCCGAGCAATATTTAGTTCTCCTTCATTTTTTAAACTAACGCCATCACTGCCATGACTTTCATTAAACCCCGAGCCAGCACTATCTATAAAAGTAATGTGTGTACCTGTATTACGTAGATGTATAGCAGATCTCAGCAGATTGTTGTAAAAGTAATGTCCTGAGAAACCTGCAATGGCCTCACGCATACGGTATTGCGTATCCAATAAAAAAATATTTTTTGCGCTCTTAATGCTTACTTCAAGAATACTACGGCTGAGCCCAAGATTTGCCGCTTCATTACTTAGCACCGTTGGCGGCAATTGTAAGTGATCGCCTGCCAACACATATTTTTCAGCTAAAGGAAATATGCACCAGGCAAGCGGTTCAATACATTGACCAGCTTCATCAATTATAAGTGTTCTAAAGTTTAGATGCTCAATTTTTGCATCATATAAACCGATAGGCGTGCCCAAAATCACCTCAGCTTCAGTATATAATTTTTCTTCATTGTATTGTTGAAGTTTTTTAATATCAGTTCTTATATTCTTTACCTCTTTGAACAAAAGATTACGTTGCTCTCTTTCAGCTTTACCAAAGCTGCGCTTATATTTAAGCGCCATCTTTCTAAATTCTTCTGCTCTAAGTTTAAGCTCCCGTATATCTTTTTGTTGTTTACTATTGGCTAATTTGCCTTCAGGAGTGTGAGCATAAATAATCTCATCGACTTTGCTGCTATTGCCAACTCTTAAAATTTTTAAACCATGTTTTATAGCGCCTTTGGCGATGTTGTCTACAGCGGTGTTACTTGGTGCTGACACCAAAACCTTTTCACTACGATTAACCAGTTGTAAAATGCTTTCAACAAGTGTAGTGGTTTTACCGGTGCCCGGCGGCCCATGCAGTATAGTGATAAGATCATTATTGATAGTTGCTTTTACAGCCTGCTGTTGACTTTCATTTAGGTTCTTATTTTTGAATGTAATGGCCTGGTTGCATTCCTTGTTGCCATGAGCCTCCTCTGGCTTATCATCATGCAACATTTCAAACAAGCGGAATAAACTTTTATTTGCTTCAAGGCCGTTCAACACCTGCTTCATGATAGTTGTAGTGCGCTGATCAGGTGCTAATTTTATCCCGATATTATCATCTTCTATCCAATCAGGAAAGTCAGGTGTAAACAAGCGGAACTCTCCACTCTTACCCTCTAAATTTATAAGCATACCTTTTACAGCGTCTTCGCCACCGCAAAAACATTCTATAGCTGCGCCATCTTTAAACATATTTGTTTCAGCCGGAAACGTAAGCCTGAAAGTGATTTCAGGATAATCTGCATAACCAAAATTTTTTCGTACAACGTTTATAGGATGCAAAGCAAGGCCTTCTGCTTTCAACGACCGTAGTGTGTGTTGCTGATCAAGACTAAATCTTTTAACCTGCTCTTTTTCTTCAATTTCTATACAGCGTAATAAAATTTTCAGGTAAGGGTGAATAATGGGCATTAGAGTAAACGTTAAAAGCTAAGGTATTATCAAATAGGCAATGAGTATGTGCTTAGATTTACTCTTGTCGCAAATGCCCCTTGAAAATTTCGCTTTTACACTTGATCAATACAAATATGATTTTGGATGTTTGTGATGTATTAATCATAAAAAATTATAACAATGAGCACATCTGAAAAAACAGTTATAACAGTGGAAAACGTTATTAACGCACCTGTTGAAAAAGTTTGGGAATACTGGACGAATCCTGATCACATTACCAAATGGAATAACGCCTCTGAAGATTGGCATACACCATGGGCAAAGAATGACATAAGAACCGGCGGTAGTTTTTCATCACGTATGGAAGCAAAGGATGGGAGTATGGGTTTTGATTTTGGCGGTGTGTATGATTTAATTATATTAAACGAGCACATTGAATATGCAATGGCAGATGGACGTAAAGTAAAAATAATATTTACGCCACAAGGCGACAAAACACATTTAGTTGAAAGTTTTGATGCCGAGGCAACCAACGCTGTAGAGATGCAAATGGGTGGCTGGCAGGCTATTTTGGATAATTTCAAAAAATATGTTGAGGCAAATGCTTAAAGTCTTACTAGATCTTTAAAATCCAATATTTTTACATTTCAATTTTTTAAATATGAAAACTCTGCTGACTGTTTTTAGCCTGACGATCATAAGTTCAACTATAATGGCGCAGGCCAAATTAGAAAAGCTACACGTTTCACCTGATCCCAATAAAGTAGTACAGGTTGTTGACGCCTCTTGCGGTGAGTGCCAGTTTGATTTGCCCGGCAAGAGTTGTGACCTTGCTGTACGTATTAATGGTAAATCTTATTTTGTAGACGGCACCAATATTGATGATCATGGGGATGCTCATGCTAAAGAAGGGTTTTGTGAAGCTGTAAGAAAAGCCGAGGTACAGGGCGAAATTGTAAACAACAGGTTTAAAGCAACCTACTTTAAATTAATAGATGATAATAGCATTAAGCCTCCTCACATTCCGGCTAAAAACTAAAGTCTAATGAGTGTTTAATTGCAATTTGCATACCTTAAAAGGTAGTAGCGCATGTAGATTTTGTGACTTACTAACTATCGCTGACATGCCTTAATAGGAAAAATAAAATACTGAATTTCTCTCTTAGTTTTTATTGTCAACATTCAAAGTTATAGTACCGTATATAAGACTTATCAAGCTTCCCAAAAAGCTATTGCGATTCTATCCCTAATTTCGGCCCATGGCTTTTCTATCGGTAAATAATCTTACTAAAAATATCAATGGGAAAATTGCCCTGGATCATTTAAGTTTTGATCAGCAACACGGTGAAAAGGTTGCCATTGCCGGAGAAACAGGTTCTGGAAAATCTACTTTATTAAAACTTATCGGTGGAATGCTACAGGCTGATAAAGGAAA